>NZ_RZRP01000037.1:0-16881 GCF_003997795.1 Mesorhizobium sp. M7A.F.Ca.US.005.03.2.1
ACGCTGACCTTCCTGGAAGAGGCCGGCTATGCCGCCTCTTCCAGGAAGGTCAGCGTCGGGTAGACCACGCCCGGGCTCGGGCTGTAGATGCCGCTGGTGCGCTCTTCCAGGGCCTTGATGATGTCGTAGCCGTGACGCGGCGCTTCGGCCAGCAGCGACAGCGTGATCAGCTTGAGGTCGCCGTCGGCCAGCATGCGTCCGGCGCGGAACATGTCGCCCGGACCGCCGCGCCCGCCACCACGGCCGCCGTGGCCGAACGGGCCAAAGCCGCCGCCCCCTCTGCCACCGAATTTGCCGGCCATGTGCATGAACATGCGCTCGCCGAAATGACCGCGCCCGAAATGATTGTGTTTGTGCATTGATTGCTCCTTGAGTTGTATCGTACGATATATCTTAATTAGGCAAGTCAATCGATGGAGTCAAGATATATCTTACGATGTATCTGAATGCAGCACCAGCGGGCTCGATTTTCCAGTCTCGGCCGCTTCGTTGCGAACGGCGGCCACCGATAAATTCGGCTACCAGCGCCCCTTGCGCCGGTTCCAGGCATAGAGAAGATCGGCAAAGCGATCGTAGGCAAAGCGTGTCAGCGGCAAGGCAACCGGATTGCCGAACAGCGTCGCCAACCAGCCCTCGCCCGGCGTGACCTTCCATACCGCGATGGCGACATCGGCGCCGACCAGCAGTCGGCCCTCGGCATCGGTGGCGTGCAGCCGGCGGCGGATATCCTCAAGCGACGCGCCAAATCCGGCTAGCGCTGCCGGTTCAAGATTGATGTCTCGGAACTCGATCCGCCCAGCCTTGACCGCTTCGATCAGCCGCCGCTTCTGCCTGCTGATCCCGGCATCGCAGACCGGGCAGCGCGTATTGTACCAGACGGTCAGCATAGTTCCGGCATTTGGTTGGTAGCGCAAACTTGAAGGACCACGAACGATCGGGCGCCGTCAAGACGTCGCTCGGTCGCTCGCGCGAAGGAGAATGTATCGGGCCAGCCGGTCCGGCCCTTCCGCTACAGGCTCTATCCGAGCGAGGTGACGATCTCGCGGTAGGCCAATTCGGGAAAGGCCTTCAGCGTCCGCGTCCTGACATTGCCGGCTGCCGCCAGCATCAGCGAGAAGCGCGCCAGCACCGCGTCGTCGGGCGCTTCGACCATCGCCACCATGTCGTATTCGCCCATGGTCAGGTAGAACGCCTTGAACGATCCGCCCATGTCTCCCAGCTGCTTTCTGGCGGCGTCGAGCCGCTTCGGTGACTCGCGCACGTTTCTGGCACCCTGCTCCGTCCAGTTCATCAGCACGATGTAGCTTGTCATGGCACACCTCCCTCCGGGGCCACGGAGCACGGCGGCTTCGCCGGGGCGGGCATCCGGGTTATCGCCCAGAAATGCATCCGACAGCGAAATTATCCTCCCGAAGGGCCCGGCCCGCAAGAGTGCGCCCCACAAACAAAAAAGGGCGCCATCGGCGCCCTTGAACTCTTTGCATCGGTAAGTCTCAGCTATCCAGGAAACTGCGCAGCTTGCGCGACCTGCTCGGGTGCTTGAGCTTGCGCAGCGCCTTGGCTTCGATCTGGCGGATACGCTCGCGGGTAACCGAGAACTGCTGGCCGACTTCTTCCAGCGTGTGGTCGGTGTTCATGCCGATACCGAAGCGCATTCTGAGCACGCGCTCCTCGCGCGGCGTCAGCGAGGCCAGCACGCGCGTGGTGGTCTCGCGCAGATTGGCCTGGATCGCCGCGTCGATCGGCAGGATCGCCATCTTGTCCTCGATGAAATCGCCCAGATGCGAATCCTCCTCGTCGCCGACCGGCGTTTCGAGCGAGATCGGCTCCTTGGCGATCTTCAAGACCTTGCGTACCTTTTCGAGCGGCATGGCAAGCTTTTCGGCCAGTTCTTCCGGCGTCGGCTCGCGGCCGATCTCGTGCAGCATCTGGCGCGAGGTGCGCACGATCTTGTTGATCGTTTCGATCATGTGCACCGGAATGCGGATGGTGCGCGCCTGATCGGCGATCGAACGCGTGATCGCCTGCCGGATCCACCATGTCGCGTAGGTCGAGAACTTGTAACCACGGCGGTATTCGAATTTGTCGACCGCCTTCATCAGGCCGATATTGCCTTCCTGGATCAGGTCGAGGAACTGCAGGCCGCGATTGGTGTATTTCTTGGCGATTGAGATGACGAGGCGCAGATTGGCCTCGACCATTTCCTTCTTGGCGATCGCCGCTTCGCGCTCGCCCTTCTGCACCTGGTTGACGATCTTGCGGAATTCCAGGATCGAGATCGCCGTTTCGGTGGCGAGGTTCTGGATCTCGGCGCGCAGGTCCTTGATCGCATCCTTCTCGTTCTTGGTGAATTCCTTCCAGCCGCGCGAGGTCAGGTTGCCGATCGAGCGCGTCCAGTTCGGGTCGAGCTCGGAACCCTGATATTCCTTCAGGAACTCTTCGCGACGCACGCCGTAGCTTTCGGCGAGCCTGAGCAGCTTGCCTTCGTTCTGCACCAGGCGCTTGTTGATGTCGTAGAGCTGCTCGACCAGCGCCTCGATGCGCGCCGTGTTGAGCGACAGCGACTTCACCGCCTTGATCAGCTGGTCCTTCAGCTCCTTCAGCCGGCGATCCTGGCTGGGCGACAGCGTGCCGGCCGCGGCCAGACGGTTCTCGACCTGCTGATCCTGCAGCTTGCGCAGCTTTTTGTAGGTGTCGGCGATAACGTCGAGCGTCTCCATCACCTGCGGGCGGAGTTCCGCTTCCATCGCGGCCAGCGACAGGCTTGCTTCGTCCTCGTCTTCGTCGTCGTCATCCGTCAGCCCACGCGTATCGGCGCCGACATTGGTGATGTCGTCTTCGTCGTCGCGCGAACGGCGCGGCTTGTCCTCGACCTTGGCTTCCTCGACGCGCTCGACCACCGGCGCCTGCTTGGCCTCGGGGCCGGCATAGGTGGCTTCGAGATCGATGATCTCACGCAGCAGGATCTTGGATTCGTTGAGTTCGTCGCGCCAGATGATGATGGCCTGGAAGGTCAGCGGGCTTTCGCACAGACCCGCGATCATCGTCTCGCGACCGGCCTCGATGCGTTTGGCGATGGCAATTTCGCCCTCGCGCGACAAAAGCTCCACCGAGCCCATCTCGCGCAGATACATGCGCACCGGATCGTCGGTGCGATCGGTCGGTTCTTTCTTGGTGGTGGTGGCGGCAACCGCGGTGCCGGTCTGCTCAGCCAGCTCGTTGGCGTCTTCCTCGGCATCGGCCGCGGTGTCGGCGGCCTCGGGCTCCTCGCCCTGCTCGTCGTCCTCGACCACGTTGATGCCCATGTCGGACAGCATCGCCATCGTGTCCTCGATCTGCTCGGAGGTCACTTCCTCTGAGGGCAGCACCGAATTCAGCTCGTCCATGGTGACATAGCCGCGCTTCTTGGCGGCCTTGATCATCTTCTTGACAGCATCATCGGAAAGGTCGAGCAGAGGGCCATCGGTGGCGCCTTCGCGTTCGGTTTCGACCTCTTCCTTTTCCTTTGTCGCCATAGTCTTTATCTTCTCCTAGCGGCCGAACTTCAAAGCCGCGTAAGCTGTCGGACCAGTCAAATCGGATGCGCTCGCTTATGAAACGCGCTTCACCGGGCCAGTAACTGCATCAACTCGTTTCGTTTGGTGTATGTCGTTGCCCCAAAACCGGGTTTCCCCTTTTTGGGCGACATCCATTAAGTCCAGATTAACCCTGATATCTGTGGCAGGCGGGCTGCCTGTCCAGTGACCAGTACCTCACATCGCTTATTTCCCGTCGACGCGGGTTCGGGTTAACGTTTCGAATCGTCCTGATTCCGCCAATCTGCCAGAAGGTCAAGCGCCTCTCGCATGATTCGCATGAAAAAAGCGAATCAATTACCCGACTTAGCCCGTTACGCGCCATTTCGACGCGCAACGACGCTTTCTCAATTCACTCGCTTCCAACTAAGCTCGCCCTGCCCTGCCCGAGGAGACGCCAAACCCTTCGATCAGCGCTTCCGTGGCTTGCACATCCTGGAATTGCGCCTGAATTTCGATCAGGTGCCGGTAGTTTTCGTCTGTGGGATCGGTGGCGAGCGCCGCTTCCGCCTGTTTCAGTTCCTTATGTAAGGTGCGCGCGCTGCGCTGCAAGTGCAGCGCCTGGCTGAAAGCATCGCGGGCATCTTCAAGGGCGGCGGTCTCCAGCGCCGGCCATTGCCGCATCCGCCGGATCAACCCGACGGCCCGCTCCCAGATCTCGGCGCAGCCGGCGCGTTCGATCGTCGCAATCACCGCCTGCCGGTCATTGGCCATGTCATGCGCCATTGCATCGAGGATTGCCGCATGCAGCCGCCTCAGATCGGAGTTGGCGAGATCGAGAAACTCGATATGGGCGAAATTCTCGTCGATCAGTGCCGGATGGTTGACCAATGCGACGATGATCGTCGCCTCGCGCACCGACATCCCCTCGCCGCCGCGTTTGACCAAAGCCGACTGGCCGAGACTTTCGGTGATCGCAATGCGGCCGCCACCGCTCTTGGCGAACTGCCCGCCGGGAGCGGCTGCCTTGCCCTGGCCCGGGCGCCCATCCTGGCGGCCGCTTTGCCTGGTGCCGCGCTGCGAGCCGAAGAAGCTCAACACGCGCTCGCGCATCTCCTGTTGATAATGGTAGCGGAGACTTTCATCGCGGATGCGGCTGGTCAGTTCGCGCAGCGTCTTCTCAAGCTCGGCCCGCCGCTCCGGCGTGTCGAAGACGCCGCCCGCCGTCTCACGCATCCATAAAAGATCGACCAGCGGCCGCGCCTCGGCCAGAACGCTACGAAACGCATCCGGTCCTTCGGCCTTGACCAGATCGTCGGGATCCTTGCCTTCCGGCAGCAGCGCGAAACGCGCCGAGCGGCCGGCCTGCACCGACGGCAGCGCCATGTCGGCGGCCCGCCACGCGGCCTTCAACCCGGCCTTGTCGCCGTCGAAGCACAACATCGGCTCCGGCGCCATGCGCCACAGCAGCTCGAGCTGGTTCTCGGTAAGCGCGGTGCCGAGCGGCGCCACGACATTCTCGAAGCCGGCCTGTGCCAGCGCGATGACATCCATATAGCCTTCGACGGCGATGACCGTGCCGCCCTTGGCCAAGGCCTTGCGGGCGCGGGCGAAATTATAAAGCACGTTGCCCTTGTGGAAGAGCTCGGTGTCGGGCGAGTTCATGTATTTGGCCAGCGCATCGGGCTGCAGCGCGCGGCCGCCAAAGGCGATGATCTTCCCCCTGGAATCCGGGATCGGAAACATGATGCGGTCGCGGAACCAGTCATAGGAAACCGGGATGTCGTCGCCGTGGCGCACCAGTCCGCAGGCCTCGATATCGGCTTTCGGCACGCCCCTGGCGGCGAGATGCTCCTTCAGCGCATTGCGGCTGTCGGGCGCAAAACCAAGCCGGAACGATTGCTGCGTCGCCGGCGTCAGGCCGCGGTCGCGCAGATAGGCACGCGCCTTGGCGCCTTCCGGTCCCTGCAGCCGTTCCTGGAAGAAGGCGGTCGCCATCTCCATGACGTCGGTCAGGCTGGCGCGTTCCTTTTCGCGCCGCTCCTCCTGCGCATCGCGGACCGGCATCGGCACCCCGGCCATGTCGGCGATCTTTTCCACAGCTTCGGGAAAGCTCATCCCGTCCAGTTCGGTGAGGAACTTGAAATGATCGCCCGAGACCGAACAGCCGAAACAATGGTAGCGGCCCTTCTTGTCCTCGCAGTGGAAGGAAGGGCTCTTCTCGCCATGGAACGGGCAGCAGGCCCAATAGTCGCCGCGCGGTGCGTTGGTCTTCTTGCGGTCCCACGCGACGCGCTGGCCGATCACCGATGAAATCGGCACGCGGTCGCGTATCTCGTCGAGGAAGGCGGGTGGAAAGCGCATCGGGGAACTCGTTTCCCGATTATATAATCACGCCCGCGAAATCCGACGACCCTTAATGCGGGCCATACCCGGTTTCCACAGGCAAAAAGAAAGGCGGCCGTAGCGGGCCGCCTCCCTTTTCAATGTCCGGCAAGGTGCCGATTAATGCGCGGCAAGCGCGCCGAAGATGACGCCGGAGAGGATGCCGACCAGCACATAGTCGTTGCCGACGCGGATCCATTCCTGGCCGCGGCCGGGGCGATGCAGGCCGTAGCGGCCATAGTCGCGGATCGGCTGATGGCGCTTCCAGCCGGAATATTTCTGGCCATGCCGCCAGTTGTTGCGCTTCACGACGACGACCTTCTTCTTGTAAACGCGCTTCCTCACATCGCTGTGGTGGCCGGGCTTCTGCCAGTCGACCTGGCTGTAGTTCGACTGCGGCGCGTTCGGCGCATTCAGCGGTGCGGCCTGGCCGGTGAGCGACGTGGCGGCCAGCATCGAGAAAGCGAGTGCGGAAAGGACGATGCGTTTCATGAGAAGTCTCCTTGGTTGTCGATATCGAAGCAGTAGCTGCCCATCGATGAACCGAAACTGAACGCACGCATTACAATTATGTAATGGATTCCTTGATTTACCCAAGGAAGCTGAACATGATCGCAAAGGCAGGAGCCAGTCGCACCGCAAACTCGGCCTATCCGCCGCTTCGCGCCCGCCCAGCAATGCAACCATTTGCGCGTCCGTCCATTTTCCGACACCGCCTGTCGCGCGGCAACGGCCCTTGAAATCGACAAGATTTTATTATCCGGCTAAAATATTCGAGCTATTATAAGTCACCGCCATGAACATGATTCGTTCCCTCGTTTTTCCTTCTGATCGCCACGCAAAACAGGGCGGGCGCCCTGTTTGCATGCGGGGGACGAAATGAGCGGGTCCGTCGTCCTTCTGCATCTGGCCGGCGCCGTGGCGCTGATGCTGTTTGCCACCCGCATGGTGAAGACCGGCGTTGAACGCGCCTATGGCGACGTGCTGCGCCATCGCCTCCGCGCCACCATGCGCAATCCGATCATGGCGGTGCTGGCCGGCACCGGCCTTGCCATCGCCCTGCAGAGCTCCACCGCCGTCACGCTGCTGGTCGGCTCCTTCGCCGGCTCTGGCATCGTCTCTGGCGCCGCGGGCCAATTGGCGGTGCGCGGCGCCGAGATCGGCTCGGCGCTGGTGGTCAAGCTGCTGACCTTCGACCTCACCTTGCTGGTGCCGCTGTGCCTGATCACCGGCACGGTCATGTTCATGGCCACCGAGCGGCGCGACTGGCGCCAGTCCGGCCGCATCCTGGTCGGCATCGGCCTTCTGATCCTGTCGCTGGAGATGATCGGCCAGGCATCGGAGCCCCTGCGCAACAGCCAGCTCATGCCGGTCATCATCAACTACTTCTCGACCGATTCCATCACCGCCTATCTGCTGGCGGCACTGATCACCTGGCTGTTCCAGTCGAGCATCGCGGCGGTGCTGTTGATGGCGACGCTGGCAGGCCGTGGCCTGATCACGCCCGAACTTGGCGTCGTTCTCATCCTTGGCGTCAACCTCGGCTCCTCGATCATCGCGCCGATGCTGACCCGCTCGTCGAGCCCCGAAGTGCGCGTCGTGCCGATCGGCAATCTCCTGATGCGCGGGCTTGGCTCGCTGGTCATGCTGATCCTGGTCATGATCTTCAGGCCGCACTTCGCCTTTCTCGGTTCGACGGCGGCGGACCAGATCGTCAATGCCCACATCCTGTTCAATGTGCTGATCCTGCTCGCCGGCCTGCCGCTGGCAGGCTTCGTCTACCGCGCTTCGGAGAAGATCGTCGCACTTGGCACCAAGCCCGTGCCGGCCGCCTCGCTTGACGTCGTCGAGCTGTCCGCGCTCAACGAAAGCGCGCTCGACGTGCCGAGCCAGGCGCTGGCCAATGCCACCCGCGAGGTGGTGCGGGTCTGCGAGACGATCGAGATCATGCTCAAGCGTATCATCGAACTCTATGAAAGTGCCGACGCCGACAAGATCAAGGCGCTGGCCGCACTCGACGACCGCGTCGACCGCAAGCACGCCGCGATCAAGCTCTACCTCGCCAAACTGACCAGGAACCCGCTGACCGAGGACGAGGCGCTGCGCTGCCAGGAACTGATCGGCGCCTGCGTCAAGCTCGAGCAGGTCGGCGACATCATCGTGCGCAACATGCTGGTGCATGTGAAGAAGAAGTTCGAGCGCGGACTGGAATTCACCGACGAGGGCTGGGCCGAGTTGTGCGCCTTCCATGGCTCGGTTCTGGCCAATGCGCGGCTTGCCTTCAACGTTCTGGTGTCGCGCGATCCCGAGACCGCCCGTCAGCTGGTGCTGGAAAAGGACCGGCTGCGCGACCGCGAAAAGGAAACCAGCGCCAGCCATTTCGTGCGGCTGCGCGACGGCACCGCCAAGAGCGTCGAAACCAGCTCGATCCATCTCGACACCATCCGCGACCTGAAACAGATCAATTCGCTGCTGGCCTCGATGGCCTATCCGGTGCTTGAAGAGCGCGGCCTGCTGACGGGGTCGCGGTTGAAGGCGAGCTGAGAAGCGCCACTTTCCCTTCTCCCCTGGGGAGAAGGGAAGCGGCTGCTCGCATCCAATTCAAGAAAACCTAAACTCGCGACAAAAATTTCTGGATTGCCCGCAAAGCCCATCCGTGGTTTGAGGCGCTTCCAGCTAAGGCTTCTCCATGTCGCTTCCGCTCATCGCCCTGTTCATCGCCGCCTTTGCCTTCGGCACCACCGAATTCGTCATTGCCGGCGTGCTGCCGCAGGTGGCGCAAGGCCTGGGCGTCTCGGTTCCCTCCGCCGGCTATCTCGTCTCCGGCTATGCCGGCGGCATCGCCATCGGCGGCCCGCTGCTGGCGCTCGCCACCAAGTCATTGTCGCGCAAGACCTTGCTGCTCGGCCTCGCCATCGCCTTCACCATTGGCCAGGCGGCTTGCGCGCTGGCGCCCGATTTCACCTCGATGCTTCTGTTGCGCATTGCCGTGGCGGTCGCGCATGGCGCCTATTTCGGCGTCGCCATGGTCGTCGCCGTCGGTCTCGTGCGCGAGGACCAGCGCGGCATGGCTGTCGCCGTCATCCTGTCCGGCCTCACCGTCTCCAACGTCATCGGCGTGCCGGCCGGCACCGCAATCGGCAACATCTGGGGCTGGCGTGCGACTTTCTGGGTGATGTGCGCGCTGGGTGTCGCGGCAACGCTTGCCATGGCAACCCTTTTGCCGCGCACCACCGGCTCATCGGCCAAGCCCGCCGGCTTCGCCCGCGAGGTCCGCGTGCTGGCCCGCCAGCAGGTCTGGACATCGCTGATCCTGATGCTGATGCTGATGATCGGCCAGTTCGGCCTGTTCACCTACATCACCCCGACACTGCTGGAAGTCACCGGTCTCGACGAGAACCTGGTGCCGTGGGTGCTGCTGCTCAACGGCGTCGGCGCAACCCTTGGCGTCTTCCTCGGCGGCAAGCTCTCCGACTGGAAGCTGATGCCGTCATTGATCACCATGCTGGCCCTGCAGGCGGTGACGCTTGGCGTCATCTATGCCGTCAGCCCCTATCCCCTGCCGATGGTTGTGGCGATCGTCATCTGGGGCGGTCTCAACTTCGCCATCGGCACGCCGATCCAGACCCGCATCCTGGCCTGGACCGCGGACGCCTCGAACCTTGCCTCGTCGCTCATTCCCTCCGGCTTCAATGTCGGCATCGCGCTGGCCGCTTCGTTGGGCGCCGCGATGCTGAACAGCGGCTATGGCTACCGCAGCCTGCCGCTGCTGGGCGCCATCGCCATGCTGGTTGCCGTGGCAGTGGCGCTCGCCTCTTATGTCTGGGAAGGGCGCAGCAACGCCACGCCGCCGCTGACAGCCCCAGCCGAGTAGATCACGATCCGGAAAAGTGGACGCCGGTTTTCCGAAAAGATCGCGATCAACCAAAAACACTTCACCCGCGCCAGCGCAGCAGGCGCATGGCGTTGGCGGTGACCAGCACGGTCGCGCCGGTATCGGCCAGGATCGCCGGCCACAGGCCGGTGATGCCCAAAATGGTGGTGACCAGGAACACCGCCTTCAGCCCCAGCGCCACGGTGATGTTCTGGCCGATATTGGCCATCACCGCCCGCGACAGTTTCACCATACGCGCGACGTCCATGACGCGGCCGTGCAGGATCGCCGCGTCCGCGGTCTCCAGCGCCACGTCGGTGCCGCCGCCCATGGCAATGCCGATATCGGCGGCCGCGAGCGCCGGCGCGTCGTTGATGCCGTCGCCGACCTTGGCGACCTTGAAACCCTCGCGCTGCAATTCGCCGACGATGCGCTGCTTGTCCTGGGGCAACAGGTCCGCCCGCGCCTCGATGCCGAGCGAAGCGGCGATGGCTTGCGCCGTGCGGCGGTTGTCGCCGGTCAGCATCACCGCGCGGATGCTCTCGGCCTTCAGCGCCGCGATCCCGGCCGCAGCATCCGGCCGCGGCTCGTCGCGCATGGCAATCAGCCCGGCCACCACGCCATCGGCGACCAGCACTGACACCGTCTTGCCCTGGCCGTTGAGGCTGTCGACGGCGAGGCGCTGCGCTTGCGTCATGTCGGCGCGTTCGCCCGCCGCCTGGCCGGAGCCGAGGAAGACGGCGACGCCGCCAACGCTGCCCTCGACACCCTTGCCCGAGATTGCCTTCGCCGCGAGAGCCGGCGGCACCGGCGCCTTGTCGGCCTTGGCCCGGTCCAGGATCGCCATCGCCAACGGATGGCTGGAGCCCTGCTCCAGTGCTGCCGCCAGCGCCAGCACGGTGCGTTCATCCCTTCCATACGCCACGATGTCGGTGACGGCAGGCTTGCCTGCGGTCAGCGTGCCGGTCTTGTCGAAGGCGACCGCCGTGATCCGGCGAAAGCCTTCCAGCACCGCACCGCCTTTCATCAACAGGCCACGCCGCGCACCGGTCGCAAGGCCCGCGGCGATCGCCGCCGGGGTCGAGATGACCAGCGCGCAGGGGCAGCCGATCAGCAGGATCGCCAGGCCCTTGTAGATCCATTCGTTCCAGTCGCCGCCGGCAAGCAGCGGCGGCAACAATGCCACCAGCGCACCGACCGCCAGCACCGCCGGCGTGTAGGTGCGCGAGAAGCGATCGATGAAGCGCTCTGTCGGCGCCTTGGCCTCCTGCGCCTCCTCCACCAGCCGCACGATTCGGGCGATGGTGTTGTCGGAAGCGGCCGCCGTCACCCGCACCTTGAGCACGCCATCGATGCTGATCGTGCCGGCAAAGACGGCGTCCGCAACGCCCTTGCGCTTCGGCGTGCTCTCGCCGGTCACCGGCGCCTCGTCGATTTCGCTCGCGCCCTCGATGATCTCGCCATCGGCCGGGATGCGGTCGCCCGGCCGCACCAGGATGATATCGCCGACCGCAAGGTCTTCGGCGGGACACTCCGATGTGCCGCCTGCGCGCTCGACCAAGGCCGTCTTCGGCACCAGATCGGCAAGTCCCTGGATGCTCGCCCGCGCCCGGCCGGCGGCGACACCCTCCAGAAGCTCGCCGATCAGGAAGAGCACCACCACGGCGGCGGCCTCTTCAGTGGCACCGATCATCACGGCGCCTATCGCCGCGATGGTCATCAGCATCTCGATCGAAAACGGCGTGCCGGCCAATGCGGCCATCAGCGCGCGCCGTGCGATCGGCACCAGGCCGACCAACAGCGCGGCCAGGAACACCCCGCGTTCCGCCACCGGGAACAGATGGCCGATGCCGTATGCGGCGAGAAGCGCTGCCGCGCAGGCGAGCGTCAGCACCGCCCGGCGGGAACGCCACCACGCCTGCCCCGTCTCGGAATGGCCATGATCGGGATCGGGATCGTGGCTCGCATGATCGTGGCCTTCATGGTCATTGTGGACGTGATCGGCGTGCGCCTTGTTTGACATCGGCGATACATGTGCCTCGGCCCTGACGATGCCGTAGCCGAGCCGAGCAACCTGCTGCAGCACCCTGTCTTCCGGCAACGCGCCGCCATGGCTGACCGTCATGCTGGCACCGGTCACCGAAACCGAGACATCGGCGACGCCGTCTAGGCGACGCACCGCCGTATCGATCTTGGTTGCGCAAGAGGCGCAATCCATGCCGCCGATCTTGAACCGCGTCTGCCTGATTTTTACCTGGTCGAGGGGCGCCGTCATCACATCACCTGTCTGTCTTGCCCGCGCGGCGTCGCCGCATGGGTCTTGAACGCTGATGTCAGGCACTGTAATTGCTCTAGTCACTAGAGCTTCAAGAGGCAATTCATGTTTTCGATCGGTGATCTCTCGCGCCGCACCGGGGTCAAGGTGCCGACCATCCGCTACTACGAGCAGATGGGCCTTGTTGCCGCACCCGAGCGCTCGGAAGGCAACCAGCGCCGCTATTCCAGGCAGGAGCTGGAGCGGTTGGCCTTCATCCGCCACGCCCGCGATCTCGGTTTCGCCGTCGAGGACATCCGCTCTCTGATCGATTTGAGCGGCCACCCCGAGCAACCCTGCGGCCACGCCGACAAGATCGCCGAGGAGCAACTGATCTCGGTGCGGGAAAAGATTGCCCAGTTGAAGCGGCTCGAGGCCGAGCTCGAACGCATCGCCACGTGCTGCAATGGCCAGACGGTCGGCGATTGCTACGTCATCCGCGCGCTGTCGGATCATGCGCTGTGCGCCGATGAGCATGGTTGAGATACATCCTACAGCTCGATCCGGAACCGCAAGCTTTCCGCTCCGCCATAGGCGGCGTCCTCGAAAAAGCGTTCGACGAGCTTGCCGCCATTGGCCAGGATCACCTTGTGCGAGGCCGGATTGCCCGGTTTGGCGGTGATCTCGACGTGAGCCAGGCCGACCGCCCTCGCCTCCTCCAGCATCAGGCGCAGCGCCTGTGTAGCGTAACCGCGCCGCCGCTTCCACGGCACCACCGCATAGCCGATATGGCCGAGCACATGCGGCGGCAGGTCCGACGTGCCCTTCTGCCAGCGAAAGCCGATCGAGCCCGACGCCTCGCCGTCCCAGATCCAGCGGCGGAAGCCCGGCAGGCGCGGCACCTTTTTGCCGTCGGGCAAGGTGATCGGACCGCCCCTGGCCTGGGGATCATCGAGGTCGGCGAGAAAAGCCACGGGATCCCTTTCGATTGCCGCAAGCTGCTCGCGCGTCGCTTCCAGCAATCGCACATTGTCCGGCGACCAGCCGCGTTCGAGTGCCGCCTTGTAGGACGGCAGATGTTCGAACGCGGGTTTGACGATTTCGATCATGGTGCACCGGTGCAGACGCGATGCCCACAAAATAGCATGCTTGACCAGGGAGGCACGGTCCACCAAAGCGCGGCCCCATACGACAAAGGCCGCGCTCCCATCACTGGAAACGCGGCCCTGGCGTTGTGTCCTTGGGAGGACCGGCGATCCGGCGCGGCCGCGCCGGAGCGCCTTTAGCGATCTCAGGCGATGTCGAAGCGGTCGGCGTTCATCACCTTGGTCCATGCCGCAACGAAATCCCTGGTGAATTTCGCCTTGGCGTCCGCCGACCCGTAGACCTCGGCAAGCGCGCGCAATTGGGCGTGCGAGCCGAAGATCAGGTCGGCACGGGTGCCGGTCCACTTGACCGCCTTGGTCTTGCGGTCACGCGCCTCGTAGACTTCGTCGGAGCCGGCGGCCGGATCCCAGACCGTGTTCATGCTGAGCAGGTTGACGAAGAAGTCGTTGGTCAACGTACCCGGCCGGTCGGTGAACACGCCGTGCTTCGAGTTGGCCGTGTTGGCGCCGAGCACACGAAGACCGCCGACCAGCACCGTCATTTCGGGTGCGGTCAGCGACAGCAATTGCGCCCGGTCGACCAGCATGGCTTCGACCGACATCGGCTGCTTGCCCCTGACATAGTTGCGGAAGCCATCGACTTTCGGCTCGAGCGCGGCAAAGGAATGGACATCCGTCTGTTCCTGTGAAGCATCCATGCGACCCGGCGTGAACGGCACCTTGGCCTCGTGGCCGCCATCCTTCGCCGCCTTCTCGACAGCGGCGACACCGCCGAGAACGATGAGGTCGGCCAGCGAGATCTTTTTCCCGCCGGTCTGTGCCGCGTTGAACTCCTTCTGGATGGCTTCCAGCCTGGCCAGCACCTTCGACAGTTCCGCCGGCTGGTTGACCTCCCAATCCTTCTGCGGCGCCAGCCGGATGCGTGCACCATTGGCACCACCGCGCTTGTCGGAATTGCGGAACGTCGAGGCCGAGGCCCACGCCGTCGAGACCAATTCGGAAACCGACAGGCCCGATGCCAGGATCTTCGCCTTCAGCGACGCAATGTCCTGCTCGCCGACCAGTTCGTGGTCGACCGCGGGGATCGGATCCTGCCAGATCAGCTCTTCCTTCGGCACGAGCGGGCCGAGATAGCGAACGACCGGCCCCATGTCGCGATGGGTCAGCTTGAACCAGGCGCGGGCAAAAGCGTCGGCGAACTGGTCCGGATGCTCATGGAAGCGCCGCGAGATCTTCTCGTAGGCCGGATCGACCCGCAGCGCGAGATCGGTCGTCAGCATGGCAGGCGCGCGGCGCTTGGACGGATCGTGGGCATCCGGCACGGTTCCGGCGCCGGCGCCGCCCTTCGGCGTCCACTGATGCGCGCCCGCCGGGCTCGTGGTCAGCTCCCATTCGAAGTTGAACAGATTGTCGAAGAAGTTGTTGCTCCACTTGGTCGGCGTCGTGGTCCAGGTCACCTCGAGGCCCGAGGTGATGGCATCGCCGGCGATGCCCGTGGCATGCTTGCTCGACCAGCCGAGGCCCTGCGCTTCGATGCCGGCGCCTTCCGGCTCCGCACCCACAAGCGAAGCATCGCCGGCGCCGTGGGTTTTGCCGAAGGTGTGGCCGCCGGCGATCAGCGCCACGGTCTCCTCGTCGTTCATGGCCATGCGGCCGAACGTCTCGCGAATATCGCGTGCCGAGGCCAGCGGATCCGGCTTGCCGTTCGGCCCTTCCGGATTGACATAGATCAGACCCATCTGGACGGCGCCGAGATGGCCCTGGAGTTCGCGGTCGCCGGAGTAGCGCTTGTCGTCGAGCCACTTGGTTTCCGAACCCCAATCGACGTCCTGCTCGGGTTCCCAGACGTCGGCGCGGCCGCCAGCAAAACCGAAGGTCTTGAAGCCCATCGATTCCAGCGCGACGTTGCCGGTGAGGATCAGCAGGTCGGCCCAGGAGATCTTGCGCCCATATTTCTGCTTGACCGGCCACAGCAGCCGGCGCGCCTTGTCGAGATTGGCATTGTCCGGCCAGCTGTTGAGCGGAGCAAAACGCTGCTGGCCGGCCCCGGCGCCGCCACGGCCGTCGCCGATGCGGTAGGTGCCGGCACTGTGCCAGGCCATGCGGATGAACAGCGGCCCGTAATGGCCGAAGTCGGCCGGCCACCAATCCTGCGAATCCGTCATCACCTGGTGCAGGTCCTTGATCACCGCATCGAGATCGAGCGACTTGAATTCCTCGGCATAGTCGAACTCTTCGCCCATCGGGTCCGAAAGGTTCGACTGCTGATGCAGAACGCCAAGGTCCAGTTGGTTCGGCCACCAGTCACGGTTCGTCCTGCTGGAGGATCCGTGCGCAACGGGGCATTTGCCGGCACTGGGATCATCGGTCTGTGCGTCCATGTTCTTCTCTCCGATCGTGGCTGTGTTGAGCTGTTCAACTGCTGCGTGAACAGGGACACAAAAATGTCCCTGTAGGCGGTCCGTTTCATGGCTGGCGCGATGACCTGAGCCCGATACGCGACCGAATATGTTGGATGTCCTGTTGCTGCGGGCATGCGCCTCACCAGGCGGTCCCGGCTGCTCCTCATCTTCGTTACGACTCCTATAGCAAAGCCGCTTGATTAATTTAAGTTGGATTTCCTGATTGCAGCGATAAGATGACATTATGACAAACCTGACGCTGAAGCAGCTGCGTTATTTCGAGGCGCTGGCCCGGCACAATCATTTCGGCCGCGCCGCCGATGCCTGCTCGATCTCGCAGCCCGCCATCTCGGTGCAGATCCGGGAGTTGGAGGAAACGCTGGGCACGGAGCTTTTCCAAAGAGGCCCACGCCAGGTCCGGCTGACCAATTTCGGCGAGGAATTCGCCTTGCGCGTCCGCGACATCCTACGCTCGGTGGATGAGTTGACGGATCTGGCCCGCGCCTCGCGCGACCGGCTGGTGGGACGGTTGCGCATCGGCGTGATCCCGACGATCGCACCCTACCTTTTGCCTGCCATCATCGGCAACCTCGCCCGCATGCATGACGGGCTCGATATCCACGTGCGCGAAACGCAAACGCAAAAGCTGATCCAGGAACTGGCCGACGGCCGGCTCGACGCGGCCATCGTCGCCTTGCCGGTGTCGGAACCCTCGCTGACGGAAATCGTGCTGTTTGCCGAGAACTTCGTGCTGGTCCGGCCCGGCGAGGACGAGGGAAAGCCGGTCCCCAACCGCGAAATGCTGCGCGAGATGCGGCTGCTTCTGCTGGAGGAAGGCCATTGTTTTCGCGACCAGGCGCTGTCGTTCTGCAACATGCATTCGGCGCGGCCAAGGGAGTTGCTGGACGGCAGCTCGCTGTCGACCCTGGTGCAGATGGTCGGCGCCGGCGTCGGCGTCACCTTGATTCCCGAAATGGCCGTGCCGGTGGAGACGCGCTCGGCGGCGGTGTCTGTCGCCCACTTTGCCAACCCCCAACCGTCGCGGACGATCGGCATGATCTGGCGCAAGACAAGCCCGATCGCCAAACAGCTGATGCTTATATCCGAAGTGGTTCGCCAGGCGGCCGAAACGTTGCGCGCGCAGCACAATCCGGCATCGGTTGAGCTGAACCTGGTAGCAGCCGCCCAATGAAGGCTTGGCTGACCCGATCGTCAGCCTGCCGCGTGGAACCGGATCTCGCCCTTGTTCAGGAAGCAGGTCTTGTTGAACAGCGACAGATCCAGAGGGTTCGGCAACCGCACATCGCCGATATCGGGAACCGGCTTCTGCGCCGGGTCGTAGGAC
>NZ_RZRP01000380.1:0-5897 GCF_003997795.1 Mesorhizobium sp. M7A.F.Ca.US.005.03.2.1
GCGTCGTGCTGATCGGCCGTGACGGCACCATCCGATCGATCAGCCGGCCGGCCGAAGCACTGTTCGGCTTCGACAGCGACGATGTGACCGGCAAGCCGTTCGCCTCGCTGTTTGCCATCGAAAGTCAGCGCGCGGCACGCGACTATCTCAACGGACTGTCCGAGCCCGGCGTGGCGAGTGTCATGAACGACGGCCGTGAGGTGATCGGTCGCGAATCGCAAGGCCGCTTCATTCCGCTGTTCATGACCATCGGCCGGCTGCCCAACGACAGCGGCTTCTGCGCCGTCGTTCGCGATATCACGCAGTGGAAGCGGGCCGAAGAGGACTTGACGCAGGCACGTGCGGTGGCCGAGCGCGCGTCCTCGCAGAAGACCGATTTCCTCGCCCGCATCAGCCACGAGATCCGCACCCCGCTCAACGCCATCATCGGCTTTTCCGAACTGATGGTCGACGAGAAGTTCGGACCTGTCGCCAACGACCGCTACCGCGACTATCTGCGCGACATCAACCGCTCGGGCAATCATGTGCTCGACCTGGTCAACGACCTGCTCGACATCTCCAAGATCGAGGCCGGCCAGCAGGAGATGGCCTATGAGGCGGTGTCGCTCAACGACACGCTGGCCGAGACGGTGGCGATGATGCAGCCGCAGGCCAATCGCGAACGGGTCATCATCCGCTCCAGCTTCGCTTCGCGGCTGCCGGAAGTGGTGGCGGACCTGCGCAGCGTGCGCCAGATCGCGCTCAACATCCTGTCGAATGCCATCCGCTACACCCAGGCCGGCGGCCAGGTGATCGTCTCGACCGCCTATGAGACGTCGGGCGACGTCGTCATGCGGGTGCGCGACACCGGCATCGGCATGAGCCATGCCGAGATCGAGCAGGCGCTGAAGCCGTTCAAGCAGATCAACGCGCTGAAGCGCGGACGCGGCGACGGCACCGGGCTTGGACTGCCTTTGACCAAAGCGATGGTGGAAGCCAACCGTGCCCGGTTCACCATCAATTCGACCCCGGGCGAAGGCACCTTGGTCGAGGTCGCTTTTCCATCGACCCGTGTGCTCGCGGAATAGATCAGCCCTCCACGCTTCGATCCCGATAAAAAGAAAAAGGCGCCCAAAGGCGCCTTAAGAGATGGGATTGCTGTCACAACGGGGGCTTGAGCGAATTCGGATCCTCGGGGCTGAGGAACGGGATTTCTCCCTCAAGTTACCTGCGACTATCGACGCCGGACCTTAACAACCCCTTACCGGGGCGCCGGAAAATTTACGAATGTGTACCACTCATGAAATCTAGGTAAATTCTAGCGAGATATTTCGTTAACCATTCCGAAGTCACTTTTTCATACGTGTCGTTGCCTCAAAACCGGGCCACTTTTGAGCGACATGCATTAGCAGCTACTCGGCCAATTGCGGCAGGTTCTTGAACAGCTCAAGCGCCTCTGGATTGGCGAGCGCCTCCTTGTTCTTGATGGCGCGGCCATGCACCACGTCGCGCACCGCAAGCTCGGTGATCTTGCCCGACTTGGTGCGTGGGATGTCGGTGACGGCGACGATCCTTGCCGGCACGTGACGCGGGCTCGCGCCGCTACGGATTTTTGCCCGTATGCGTTTTTCCAGATCCTCGTCGAGCTGCACGCCGGCGGCCAGGCGCACGAACAGGATGACGCGCACGTCGTTGTCGATGTCCTGTCCGATGCACAATGCTTCCAGGATCTCAGGCATCTGCTCGACCTGATTGTAGATCTCCGCCGTGCCGATCCTCACCCCGCCCGGGTTGAGCGTGGCGTCGGAGCGGCCATGGATGATGAGGCCGCCATGCTCGGTCCATTCGGCGAAATCGCCATGACACCAGACATTGTCGAAGCGCTCGAAATAGGCCGCCCGGTACTTCTTGCCATCGGGGTCGTTCCAGAAGCCGATCGGCATCGCCGGAAAGGCTTTTGCGCAGACCAACTCGCCCTTCTCCTGTCGGACCGGCCTGCCGTCGTCGTCCCAGACATCGACGGCCAGGCCGAGGCCGGGTCCCTGGATCTCGCCGGTCCAGACCGGCTGCGTCGGCACGCCGAGCACGAAGCAGGAGACGATGTCGGTGCCGCCGGAGACCGAGGCCAGATGTACGTCCTTCTTGATGCCGTCATAGACAAAGCGGAAATCTTCCGGCGACAGCGGCGAGCCGGTGGAGGAGATTGCCCGCACAGTGGACAGATCATGCGTGCGGATCGGCTTGAGGCCGGCCTTGCGCACGGAATCGATGAACTTGGCCGAGGTGCCGAGGAAAGTCATCTTCTCGGCATCGGCGAAATCGAACAGCACATTGCCGTCGGGGTAGAAGGGCGAACCGTCATAGAGCAGCAGCGTCGCACCCGAAGCGAGCCCCGACACCAGCCAGTTCCACATCATCCAGCCGCAGGTGGTGAAGTAGAAAAAGCGGTCGCCGTCGGTGAGACCGGCATGCAGCCGGTGTTCCTTGACATGCTGGATCAGCGTGCCGCCGGCCGAATGGACGATGCATTTGGGAATGCCGGTCGTTCCCGACGAAAACAGGATGTAAAGCGGATGCGAAAACGGCAGCGGCTCGAAGGCGACGGGCTTGCCGGCGAAGGGCGACAGCGCCTCTTCCAGCGCCACCGCCTTGTCGATGATCCCGGCGACATCGCTCGATGTGCCGAGATAGTCGACGACCAGGATCTTGCGGACAGTGCCGAGCTTGGCCGCGACCGCGGCGATCTTGTCGGCGACTTCGATCGCCTTGCCATTGTACCAATAGCCATCCGGCGCGATGAAGACGACGGGCTCGATCTGGCCGAACCTGTCGAGCACGCCCTGCTCGCCGAAATCGGGAGAGCAGGACGACCAGACGGCGCCGACCGAGGCGGCGGCCAGCATGGCGGCGACGGTCTCCGGCATGTTGGGCATCATGGCGGCAATGCGGTCGCCCTTCTTCACCTTGAGCGACAGGAAAAGCTGCTGCAGCCGCGAGGTCAGCGCGTGCAACTCGTTCCAGGACAGCCGGCGCTCGACCTTGTCTTCGCCGCGAAACACGATTGCGTCGCCTGAGCCGGTCTTCTTCAGCAGATTCCCGGCGAAATTCAGTGTCGCATCGGGAAAGAAAGAAGCGCCGGGCATCTTGTCGCCGTCGACGAGCAGCTTGTCGCCCTTGCCGCCGACGATGCCGCAGAAATCCCAGACCAGGCTCCAGAACCCTTCACGGTCCTCGACCGACCAGGCGTGAAGCTGCGAATACGAGGAAAACGCTACGCCGGCTTTGACTCCGGCGGCCTTGGTGAAGGCGGTCAAGGGTGCTGCGTCAATCTGGTCTTGCGTCGGGGTCCAGAGCGGTTGTTCGGCAGCCATGATCGTTCCTCCACGGTCGCCATCGCTTATGCATATCGCAGCGCAGCAGAGCAAGATTTTGTTCGGCTGATGCGACCAGATGTGCGCAAATGCCATCGCCGGGCCATAAAGACTTGAAATGCCTCAGCCCTAAGTCGTAGTGACAACTTGAAGTCGTAGTGACGGCCGGAAGTCCTGGTCACGACCGGGGTCGTGGTGACGACCGGGGCCGTGGTGACACCTGGGGTTACACCCGTCGCGCGATTTGTCGGAATGGAAGCATACGGGGCCATATGCCATCATCTATGATCCGGCGCGGAATATGGGCGATCGGCGCTGCCGTGATCGTCGTCGCGCTGGTCGTTGCCGCCCTGCCGCTGATTGCCTCCACCCGTATCGTGCGCGACCGCATCGCCTGGGAAATGAGTGCGTGGAGCGGCTTCCGTGTCGCCATCGACGGTTCGCCGCGTATCGAGGTCTGGCCGACATTCCGCGCCATCCTGACCGATGTGACGCTGTCACAATGGACCGACACCGAGGCGCCGCCGGTGGTCGAGGCAGAACGGGTCGAGGTCGACCTTTCCGCCATGGCGGCCTTGCGCGGCGACGTGGTGTTTTCGACGGCGCGGCTGGTGCGGCCGACGATCCGGGTCCAGCGCACGCCTGCCGGCCTTTTCCTGCCCGCTGTCCCGACCGGCGGGCGCATCACGCGCTCCATCGACACGGCGCGCGGCCTGGTCAACGCCGACCCCGCCAAACCGGACCTCGACAAGCTGCCTACCGACACCTTCGGCACGGTCGAGTTTCGCGACGGCCGCATGGTAGCCTCCATCGGCGGCAAGGACGTCGAGATCCTGAGCAGCTTGAACGGTCAGGCAAATTGGGCGGCGATGAACAGCAATGCGACGCTGTCGGCAACCGGCATCTGGCGGGGCGAAAGCGTCGCGCTGGACGTCGCCTCGGCCAAACCGCTTGTGCTGTTTGCCGGCGGCACGGCGCCGCTGACACTGTCCTTCAAGGCGGCGCCCGCCACCTTCTCGTTCGACGGCACGGCCAGCATGTCTGAAAATACCTATTTCGACGGTCAAGCGAAGTTCTCGGCGCCCTCGCTGCGGCGTGTCCTGGAATGGTCGCAGGCCGGCATCGCTCCGGGTGCGGCGATCGGCTCGGTCAGCATTTCGAGCAAGATCACCGCGACCGGCGGGCGCGTCAAGTTCGACAACACGGCGATTGCACTCGACAACAATCCGGGGATGGGTGCGCTGGACCTCTCGCTTGGTGAAGCACAACCGGTGATCTCCGGCACGCTCGCCTTCGACACGCTCGACCTCAGATCGTTTCTGTCGGCCTTCACCCCGCTGGTGCCGACCGGAGGGGCGGGGCCTGGCGAAATCGACACAAGTTTCGCCGACAAGATCAATCTCGATCTCAGGCTGTCGGCGGCGCACGCCACGGCGGGGCCGATCCAGCTCGCCGACGTCGCCGCCACGGCCCAGGTCAAGGATGGTCTGTCCGTCTTCGACATCTCCGATGCCTCGGCCTTCGGCGGCAACATCCAGACCAGCCTTCGCTTCGATCGCAAGCCGGAAGGCTCGCAGGTCGAAATCCGCCTTCTGGCGTCCGACATCGACGGCGGTGCTTTCGGCACGGCGGCAGGGATGACGCGGCTGGTGCCGGTCGGCACGGGCACCGTCTCGGTGATCCTCAAGGGGCCGGGCAGAACCTGGGATTCCATCTTCGACAATGCCGACGGCTCGGTCTCGGCGACCTTCGGGCCGGGTGCGTTGAGCAAGCTCAACCTGCCGGCCTTCCTCAAACATACCGAACAGGGCGGCTTCTTCGCGCTCGACGATGTCTCCGACGCAACATTGCCGATCGACGGTGCCGAGATCAAGGCCACCATTTCGAAGGGCGTGGCGCGAATCGACAAGGCCGAGGCCAATTCAGCGAAGTACAAGATCTGGCTGTCCGGCATCGCGTCCTACGCCGGGCGCGGACTGGCCTTGTCCGGCGGCGTCATTCAGCCTGACCAGGCGGCAACGCAGGCCAACGGC
Organism: Mesorhizobium sp. M7A.F.Ca.US.005.03.2.1; assembly: GCF_003997795.1. NCBI lineage: Bacteria > Pseudomonadati > Pseudomonadota > Alphaproteobacteria > Hyphomicrobiales > Phyllobacteriaceae > Mesorhizobium > Mesorhizobium sp. M7A.F.Ca.US.005.03.2.1. The sequence continues at coordinate 5,384 of NZ_RZRP01000380.1, forward strand.
CAGCAAGGCCCCAACCAGTCGTCGTTCTTCGTCGGCGGAACCTGGAGCACGCCGTTCATTTCCCCGATCAGCCGCGGCGTTTCCGGGGAATAAGGGGTCGCGTTTTCATCTTCAACCGCGCTGCGCGGCCTGCTCGTCGAGCTGGCGCTGCACCTCACGCCGCTTGTTGGCAAGCGAGGCGATGATGACGCCGATCGCCACGACGGCGATCAGGATGGTGCAGGCGGCGTTGATTTCCGGCGTCACGCCGAGGCGAACCTGGCTGTAGATCTTCATCGGCAGCGTCGTCGCGCCCGGCCCGGAGGTGAAGCTGGCAATGACCAGATCGTCGAGCGAAAGGGTGAAAGCCAGCATCCAGCCGGAGACGATCGCCGGCATGATGACCGGCAATGTGATCTGGAAGAAGGTCTCCACCGGCGTTGCGCCAAGATCCATCGCGGCTTCTTCCAGCGAGCGGTCGAAAGTCATGAGCCGCGACTGCACGACCACGGCGACGAAGCACATGGTCAGCGTG
>NZ_RZRP01000381.1:0-5874 GCF_003997795.1 Mesorhizobium sp. M7A.F.Ca.US.005.03.2.1
GTCAGCGGCTGCTGCCATGAAAATCCTGGTCGCCTTTTCCAACGCGATCGGCGCGGGCAGCCTGCTCGACATTGCCGGCGCCCATATCGACGGCTGTCTCTACCACGGCAAGGCCGGTCTCGACTTCGTCGAGCGGCTGGTCGAAGGCGGTGGCCGCGTGCAGGTGCCGACGACGCTCAATGTCGGTTCGTTCGATCTCATCCATCCCGGCATGGTGAAAATGCCGGCGGCGGAAGAGGTGCCGGCGCGCCGGCTGATGAAAGCGCATCTGGAGCTCGGCTGCCAGGCGACTTTCACTTGCGCGCCTTACCAGACGCGGTTCCGGCCAAGCTTTGGCCAACAGATCGCCTGGGGGGAATCCAACGCCATCGTCTTTGCCAATTCGGTGATCGGCGCGCGCACCAACCGCTATGGCGATTTCATCGATCTGTGCTGCGCCATGACCGGACGTGCGCCGGCCTGGGGGCTGCATCTGAGCGAGAACCGGCGCGGCCGGATCTTGTTCGAACTGGCCTTTGCCGACCCCGAGCCGAGCGACAGCCTGTTCGTCGGCATCGGACTTGTCATCGGGCAGGCGAGCGGCGACCGCATTCCGGTGATTGCCGGCCTGCCGCAACCGCGCGACGAGGATCAGCTGAAGGCGCTGGGGGCGGCGGCGGCAACGACCGGTGCTGTGGCGCTGTTCCATGCGGTCGGCATCACGCCGGAAGCGATGACGCTCGATGAGGCGTTCCAGGGTCATGCGCCTGACGAGACGATCCGCATTACCCGTGCCGATATCGACCATGCGCTGGCCAGGCTATCGAGCGTGCCGGATGGCGCGCCGCTGGCGGCCGTGTCGCTCGGCACGCCGCATTTTTCGCATGAGGAATGGATGCGACTGTTGCCGTTGCTGCGCGAGGCAGCACCGGGTAGGCGCATTCCGATCTATGTCAACACCGGCCGCGCGACGCTGACGCGATTGCAGGAGGAGGGCGCGCTGGCCGGTATGGAGGCGTTCGGCCTGATCCCGGTCGCCGATACCTGCACCTATGTCACATCGATCCTGGAACGCCTCGATGGCGTGGTGATGACCAATTCCGGCAAATGGGCGCACTACGCACCCGGCAATATCGGTGTGTCCGTCGCCTTCGCCGAGATGCGGGATTGCATCCGCTCTGCTGCGGCCGGGCATGTTGTGCGGAGCGCGTCATGACGCGACCGGTGGAACGAACCGGCACTTTCCAGCTGGCCGGTGACGCTGAGGGTCAGGCGCTGGTGTTTTCGCAACCGCTCAGCTTCTGGGGCGGTATCGATGCCGAGACCGGCGAGATAACAGACCATTCGCACCCCGGCCTCGGCCGAAATGTCGCCGGCAGGATTTTGGTCATGCCGAGCGGGCGCGGCTCGTCGTCTTCATCCTCGGTCCTGGCCGAGGCGATCCGCAGGGGCACGGCGCCGGCCGGTATTCTTCTGGAGCGGCCGGACCCGATCCTGGCGGTCGGTGCCATCGTTGCCGAATTTCTTTATGACATCCGCATGCCGCTGGTGGTGTGCGATATTTCGAACCTTGTCTCCGGTGATCAGATTGATATCGGCATCGGCAAAGACCGCGGGCCGATCATCAGAGTTCACCCCGCCATCAATCCGGCAGAGCCACGCCGCCAATAGGCCGCCGCCAGCGTTTGATCGCGACCAAGCCCCAGCGTGTCGCGCCAACATTCGCGCACGATCTTGGCGGCAGCGGCTTCCGCCGCGAACCAGCCGAAGGCCGAACCGTCCTGCGGCCACGCCACCGAGCGGACAGCCTCGGCCAGCAGTCTGTCCTCGCCCGCCGCCACGCCATCCCGTGTCAGCCAATGAACCTCGATGCCCGTGCCATTGTTGATCGCTTGTCTTTCACCATCATTGGCGATCTCGACGAAGGCGACGCCTTTTGTCCCGGCCGGTAGCGTCTCCAGCAGCCGAGCCAGCGCCGGCAAGCCGGTTTCATCGGCGCCCATGACGTACCATTCTGCCTGCCGCACCGGACGGCCGACCGGGCCCATGATGCCAACCTTCATGCTGGGCGCGGCCTGCATGGCCCAGGCGGAGCCGACGCTCTCGCCGGGATGGATCAGGAAGTCGACATCGATGATGCCCTTTTCCACGTCAAGCGCGCGGATGGTGTAGACGCGCGCCACCGGGCGCCGGTCGTCGGTGGGCCAGACCGGTAAGCCATTGCCGCCCAGCACCGGCCACAGCGGATCGGGGACGTCCCTGGTCGGAAACAGCATGCGGATATGCATGCCGCCGAACTTGGCGAAGCGCGAGAGATTCTCGCCGGCCAGACGAATGCGGCGCATATTCGGAGTGAGGTCGCGAACATCGGTCACCACCATCTCGCGGAACTGGGCGAGGCTGGTTTCGCCTGAGAGATCGCCGGTCCAGACGATCTCGGGGTTTTCCTCCTTGGCGTAGACCTGTACGGCTGTGGCGAGCAGGTCCTTGATACGGGCGAGCCCGTCGCGGGCGGCAGCATTGGCCCGCATCACCAGCCGCTCCATGTCGAACGAGGCGCCGCCGAAGGCAAAGCGGAAATCGATGCGCTGTCCCTGATGCGAAGCATCGGCCTCGAAGCTCCGCAGCCTGTCGGAGATGCTGTCCATGTAGTCCGGCAGACGCCGCAGGTTGAGCCGTGCCTCGCAGGCCAGTTCACGCACCGATGCTTCGTTCATTGTCAGCCTCCGATCCTGCCGGTGAGGGCCACCTTGAAGGTGCGGCCCTTGCCCTGTTCTGTTGCCGCCGAGGTCGACCATGCGCTTTGCGGATCGGTGTAGGCGGTGTTGAAGATGTTATCGACGCCGAAATCGAGCTTGAGGTTGTCGTTGACGCGCCAGTTGGCGAAGACATTGACCAGATCGAAACCGTCATCGACGACCGGCACGGCGTTGGGATTGGTGCGGCTGGTGCGGGTGATCTTGCCGACGCTGAGATATTGCGCGCCGACGGTGAGCTGGTCCTCCAGCATGCGGAAGCCGATCGTGGCCGAGAAGCGGTCGAGCGGCGTGTTGTTCAACGCCTGGCCGGAATAGACGCCGCTGACGACCTTGGCGTCGATCAGCGCGCCGGAGAGGTTCACGAAACCCCAGCCATAATCATAAACCATCTCGGCCTCTACGCCCTTCAGGCGTGCGTCGCCGATGTTGATTGCCGTGCGCGGCAGCACGGTGAGGTCGACGTCGATGTAATCCTCGACGTCAGTGTGGAAAACGTTGACCTTGGCGCGCAGCCGATCACCCGCCGTCAGCACATCGTCATATTTCACGTTGACGCCGGCCTCCCAGTTCTTTGCCATCTCGGGCTGCAGCAGAAGATTGGGCCGATATGTATCACCGCCGCCATGCGCGCCGCCGCCACGGAAGACATCCTGCAGACCCGGCGCCCGGTAGCCTTCGGAATAGGTGCCATAGAGCTGGAAGCCATCGAATGGCGTGACGCCGACGGTGAGGCGCGGCGACCAACGATCGCCGGAGATCGAGGCTTCCTGCGGTGACGGGATGCGCGTCTCGCCATCGAGCTGGTAACCGTCATAGCGCATCGCCGCGATGACCTGCAGCCAATCCTCGTAATCGCCCTGCCACTGCAGGAAGCCGCCATAACCCTGCTGTTGGCCAGCGCCGAAATGCGCCGCTTCCGAGGAGGCCTCGAGATAGTAGTAGTCGAGTCCGTAGGTCAGCGTATGTGCTAGTCCCCAGACGTCGAACCGCGAGGAGTTCTTCACATTGAAACCTGTCGTGGCCACGTCGTAGAAGCGGAAATTGCCGATCGCCGAGGTCGGCCAGACCTGAGTCTGCTCGGCGCGGGTGCGGTTGTGATAGGCATTGGCGCTGAAGTCGATCAGCGCGTTGTCGTCGGGCTTCCAGGTGTAAGCGGCGGTGTAGGTCTGGTTGGTGGTGTCGGTGTCATAGCGGCTCAGGGTCGGCGAGGTCGAGCCGCTCGATCCGGTGATCTGGTCGTTGTAGCGCTGCCGGATGGCGCCGAGCTTCAGCTCATGGCCATCGGCCGGCCGCAACGTCGCCTTCAGATAGCCGCTGGTCACCCGCTCGCCGGTCCATGGCACGGGTGTCGCCATTGCCATCGGTGTAGCTGTCGCGGTCGCGGTAGATGAGGTTGCCGATGATATCGGCATCGTCGCTGAAGCGGTAGGCACCGGTGGTGCTGGTGGTGAAGCCGTCGCCATTGTCCTCGTAGCCGAGCTTCTCGCTCAGCGCCCAGCGCTCATCCTTCTTGAGGAAATCGCCGGCATCCTTGGTCTCGAAGGAGACGACGCCGCCGATGCCGCCGGAACCATAGGCATTCGACACCGGACCGCGAATGACGGTGGCTTCCTTGATCAGGTCGGGTTCGACATAGAACGAGCCAGAGCCATGACCGACGCGCCAGTAGTCCTGGCGGGCGCCGTCGAGGGTGACGACGACGCGGCCATATTGCTCCAGGCCGCGGATGTTGATGGCGGTTGCGGGATCGTCGCCATTCATCGAGGCAGCGACGCCCGGTGTGGTGCGGAAGATGTCGGCGGCTGTGTCGGGCTGGATGCGGTCGAGTTCGTCCTGATCGACGGCGCTGATGGCGGCCATCGATTCGATCACCGCCGTTTTGATCATCGTTGCCGAGATGGTGATCACGTCGAGCATCGTCGCCGGCTGGTTCTGCGCGACACTGGCCGGCGCCAGGCGGCCGGTCTTGGCGGCGGTCTTTTTCTCCCGGTCCTGTTCCTGCGCGCTGGCAAGAGGCACGGCGCAGAGGCCGAGCACGAAGGCGAGCGCCGTGCTCGCCATCAATGTCGTGTTTGTTGTCGTTGTCATGCAGCCCCCAAGCAAAAGCAAAACTGCTGGCGGTGGCTGAGCGGCCTTGGCTGGCATTATTGAAAATCCCTCGACCAGTCAGGTCAGGGCACGGGTCACATATTAAAACATGATGACATAAGTCAACTTTAAATTTATAGCCGACCATCTTCGAGAAGCATCTGGCACGGGAACAGCGGCATGGTCGGCAGTTTAGGCGAAGGCAAGACGACCCACTGGTCGCAACCGGGCAGGATCGCGGCGGTGCTGCTTCTGGCACTGTCGGTGCTGGCGCCTTTCTGCGGCTTCAAGGCGCTGGCCGCCGAGATCGTTGTCGATGCGCTGGGGCGAACCGTCGTGCCGGGCGCGGCGACCCGGATCGTGACGCTCGGTTCCGACGTCACCGAGATCGTCCACGCGCTGGGCGCCGGCGGGCGAATCGTCGCTATAGATCGCGGCAGCAAATATCCGCCTGAAGTCGCGCAAAAACCCAATGTCGGCTACCGCCGCCAGCTTTCGGTCGAGGGGCTGGCCAGCCTGCGTCCCGACCTGATCCTGGCCGCAGAAGACAGCGGGCCTCCTGAAGCGGTCGAGGTGCTGAAGTCGCTGGCAATCCCGATCGTCTTGGTCCCGCAGGACAACAGCCCGCAAGGCATCGAGCACAAGATCACGTTGATCGCCGCCAGCCTTGGGCTCGAGGACAAGGGCAAGGCGGTTTCCGCCGAGGTGCTCACCGCCTTTCAGGCTGCCGCGGATCTGGCGTCGCAAATTCCGCCGGAGCGGCGCAAGAAGGTGGTGTTCTTCCATGGCCTGGTACGTCTGAGCGCTGCCGGCGCGGGTACTTCTGCCGACGCCATCATCCGCTATGCCGGCGGCCTCAACCCTATGGACATCGTACAGGGCTACAAGGCGGCGTCGGAGGAAAAACTGATCGAGATGGCGCCTGACGTCATCCTGATGATGGGCGACGGCAAGGGCGGGCCGTCGGCCGAGCTGGTGTTCGGCAACCGCGCGCTGGCGGCAACGCCGGCGGCAGCCAACAAGGCGCTGGTCGTGCTCGACGGCGCCT
>NZ_RZRP01000382.1:0-5869 GCF_003997795.1 Mesorhizobium sp. M7A.F.Ca.US.005.03.2.1
GGGCAGAGTGCCGAGATAACCACTGCCTTCATCGACTTCCCCGCCCTCACGGTCGTCGCCAACCCGCAGCGCTACACATGCCTCGAAGAGGGCAGGCGATATCTCTATGAATCGCGCGCCAGCGACTTCAGGCGGGAACTTGAAATCGACCGCAACGGGCTGGTTGTCGACTATCCCGATTTCTGGCGCAGAGGTTAAGGCGTGTTTGCATGCAAACCGCTCTTTACAGAGCGTGCGGAAGCTTTTAGGAAGCGCCTGCTGCGCCGACATGCGCACGTACGGGCATAGCTCAGTTGGTAGAGCGGCGGTCTCCAAAACCGCAGGTCGTAGGTTCGAGCCCTGCTGCCCGTGCCATTCCCTGAATGGCATTCAACCCAATGTCTCGCCGTTTCGGAATGGCGTTCAAAACGATATTTCCATGGTCCGGCCTTTGAAAATCGGCAACCCGCTTGCCATATAGGGTCGATTGGGGCATAAGAGCGCCATAGCCGGGACGGAACGACTGGATGGTTCCGAGGCGGTGTTTGGTCATAAAGCGGAGACTTGCCACTTGCGTGGATCAAGAATCGGTTTTATGTAGACGAAACAGACACGCGACGCGTGGAGCTGGGAAACCGGCTTTACGCGTCTGATTTGCATGGGCGAAATGATTGCGCTGATTCGGCGCGAAATTCGCTCAGGCGGCACGTCCCGGCCAGCGGGATCATCCAGGAGACCCGGCCAACGGGTCTTGAAGACAGAGCGGCATATGGCTTCGAAAACCACAAATCCTTTCGTCTTTCTCCAGCAGGTTCGCGCGGAGACCGCCAAGGTGACTTGGCCGTCGCGGCGCGAAACGATGATCTCGACGGTGATGGTTCTGGCCTTCGCAGTGATCGCGATGATCTTTTTCTTCACCGCTGATCAGCTCATGGGCCTCGCGGTCGAACAGATTCTGGGCATCGGACGCTAAGTCCGGCGATTACGGAGAAGTCTTGAAATGACCGCGCGCTGGTACATCGTCCACGCCTATTCGAACTTTGAAAAGAAGGTCGCCGAGGATATCGAGAACAAGGCCAAGCAGAAGGGCCTGTCTGCCGACATCCACCAGATCGTGGTTCCGACCGAGAAGGTCGTCGAAGTTCGCCGCGGCCGCAAGGTCGATGCCGAGCGCAAGTTCTTCCCGGGCTATGTGCTGCTGAAGGCCAATCTGACCGACGCCGTGTTCTCGCTGGTCAAGAACACGCCGAAGGTCACCGGCTTCCTGGGTGACTCCAAGCCGGTGCCGATCACCGAGGCGGAAGCGCAGCGCATCCTGAACCAGGTCCAGGAAGGCGTCGAGCGGCCCAAGCCCTCGGTCACGTTCGAGATCGGCGAAGCGATCCGCGTTTCGGATGGTCCCTTCGCGTCGTTCAACGGTTTCGTCCAGGAAGTGGACGAGGAGCGGGCGCGGCTCAAGGTGGAAGTTTCGATCTTCGGGCGCGCCGTGCCTGTCGATCTGGAATTCGGGCAGGTCGAAAAGGGCTGATCCGAAATCCCTGAAGCCGGTTTGGCGATCAGGGGAGGCGGCGCGGAAGCGCGGCCTGAGAACGGTGGGAGACGAATGCGGCTTTAGCCGGCCGCATGGATCGCACCACCAGACTGCAACCGCCGGCATGACCGGCATAGACAAAGGCAGGAAAAGAGATGGCTAAGAAAATTGCAGGCCAGCTCAAGCTCCAGGTGAAAGCGGGATCGGCTACGCCGTCTCCCCCGATCGGCCCGGCGCTTGGTCAGCGTGGCATCAACATCATGGAGTTCTGCAAGGCGTTCAACGCGCAGACCCAGGAAATGGAAAAGGGATCGCCGGTTCCGGTTGTCATCACCTACTATCAGGACAAGTCCTTCACCTTCGTCATGAAGACGGCGCCGGTGAGCTACTTCCTGAAGAAGGCGGCGAACCTGACCTCTGGTTCCAAGGAGCCGGGCAAGGTCAAGGCCGGTACGGTTTCGCGTGACAAGGTCCGCGAGATTGCCACCGCGAAGATGAAAGACCTGAACGCAAACGACGTCGAAGCGGCCATGCGCATGGTCGAGGGCTCCGCCCGCTCGATGGGTCTGGAAGTGGTGGGCTAAGATCATGGCAAAGATTGCAAAGCGTGTATCGAAGACCCGCGAAGGCATCGATCCCAACAAGGCTTATGCCCTGGGTGATGCGCTGAAGCTGCTCAAGGACCGTTCCTCGGTGAAGTTCGATGAGACCATCGAAGTCGCCATGAACCTCGGCGTCGACCCGCGCCATGCCGACCAGATGGTCCGCGGCGTGGTCAACCTGCCGAACGGCACCGGCCGCTCGGTACGTGTCGCCGTGTTCGCCCGTGGCGACAAGGCCGACGAAGCGCGCGCTGCCGGCGCCGACATCGTTGGTGCCGAGGATCTGGTCGACATCGTCCAGAAGGGCACGATCGATTTCGATCGCTGCATCGCCACGCCGGACATGATGCCGCTGGTCGGCCGTCTGGGCAAGGTGCTCGGCCCGCGCGGCATGATGCCGAACCCGAAGGTCGGAACCGTCACCACCGACGTTGCCGCCGCCGTCAAGGCGTCCAAGGGCGGCGCCGTCGAGTTCCGTGTCGAGAAGGCTGGCATCGTCCATGCCGGCGTCGGCAAGGTCTCGTTCGACGTCAAGGCCCTGGAAGAGAACATCCGCGCCTTCGCCGATGCGGTGACCAAGGCAAAGCCGACTGGCGCCAAGGGCAACTACGTCAAGAAGGTGTCGGTCACCTCGACGATGGGCCCGGGCCTCAAGCTCGACGTCGCGACGCTTAACGCGTCCTGATACGAACATTTGGATCGGCCGGCAAGCGGCTGATCCGCAAGTGAATTCCGGACCTCCGACTTGTCGGCGGCCCGGTACCGGAAGCCGAAAGGTTTCCGGACATCCTGTCCGAGATTGCAGGCGGCCCAGAAGCCTTAATTCGATTTGGGCCTGCATGAGACGGGTGAAGACCGGACAACGGAGCGATTGCTCCAATGAAAGGTTCGAACCGTGTTTGCCTTTTGTCTGCGCATCGCCGGCTTGACTGTCGATGTGGCGAAAGGGGGCAGGATCCTCGAGCGTCGTTCGGGAGATCCGTTACTGGATGGCCCGGCCGACAAAAGGCAACCCGACGCCTGTCCTCGTCAATGGGATGTTCCCGTTAACAGGATTGGGGTCAACTGGAGATAGGCAGTGGACAGAGCGGAAAAACGCGAACTCGTCACGGGCCTGAACGGTGCGTTCTCGAACGCAGGTTCAGTGGTCGTGGCCCACTACGCCGGTATCACCGTCGCGCAAATGAACGACCTTCGGTCGAAAATGCGCGCTGCCGGTGGCACCGTCAAAGTCGCGAAGAACCGTCTCGCCAAAATCGCTCTTCAGGGCACGGACTCCGCATCGATCATCGAGCTGTTCAAGGGACAGACGCTGATTGCTTATTCGGAGGATCCGATTGCGGCGCCGAAGGTCGCGTCCGATTTCGCCAAGGGAAATGACAAGCTCGTCATTCTCGGCGGCGCAATGGGCACCACCTCGCTCAATGCCGACGGTGTGAAGGCACTCGCCACACTTCCGTCGCTCGATGAGCTGCGCGCCAGGCTGGTTGGCATGATCGCCACGCCGGCAACCCGGATCGCCCAGATCGTCAATGCGCCAGCGGCCTCGGTCGCGCGCGTCATCGGCGCTTACGCCCGGAAGGACGAGGCGGCATGAGGCCGTTCCTCGCTATCACAAACACACGTTCGAACCTTATGAAGGAACACAACAATGGCTGATCTCGCAAAGATCGTAGACGACCTTTCGAAGCTGACCGTCCTCGAGGCGGCCGAGCTGTCGAAGCTTCTGGAAGAAAAGTGGGGCGTTTCGGCTGCTGCTCCGGTGGCGGTTGCCGCTGCTGGCGGCGCTGCGGCCGCTGCTGCTCCGGCCGAGGAAAAGACGGAATTCGATGTCGTCCTCACCGACGCAGGCGCTCAGAAGATCAACGTCATCAAGGAAGTCCGCGCCATCACCGGTCTTGGCCTCAAGGAAGCCAAGGATCTGGTTGAAGCGGCTCCGAAGCCGGTCAAGGAAGCCGTTTCCAAGGCCGACGCTGACAAGTTCAAGGCCCAGCTGGAAGCAGCCGGCGCCAAGGTCGAACTGAAGTAAGCGTAAAAGCGGCGGGCGGCCTCGCGCCGTCCGCCACTCCCTTCGCCCGAAGGGAGAGCGCGTAACGCGAGATTTTGCGAGAACCTCTTTCCTGAGGGCCGAAAACCGGCCTTCAGGAAACGGGTTTTCTCCCGTTCTAGCCGGCCGCCGACAGGCGCCGGGAAAACAGACAGAGGGTTGCCGCCAAGGTGGCCCAGTATGCAAGGCGAGCCGCGGCGAGGCTCGTCCCGAGTTTAGAGCTAAGGAGCGACGATGGCCCAGACCCAGACTTTCAATGGCCGCAGACGCGTACGCAAGTTCTTCGGAAAGATTCCGGAAGTTGCGGAGATGCCGAACCTGATCGAGGTTCAGAAGGCATCCTATGACCAGTTCCTGATGGTGGCGGAGCCCAAGGGTGGGCGTCCGGACGAGGGGCTGCAGGCCGTTTTCAAGTCGGTCTTCCCGATCTCCGATTTTTCCGGCTCCTCCATGCTGGAGTTCGTGAAGTACGAGTTCGAAGGACCGAAATTCGACGTTGACGAATGCCGTCAGCGCGACCTCACCTATGCCGCGCCGCTCAAGGTGACGCTGCGCCTCATCGTGTTCGATATCGACGAGGACACCGGCGCCAAGTCCATCAAGGACATCAAGGAGCAGGACGTCTACATGGGCGACATGCCGCTCATGACCTTGAACGGCACCTTTATCGTCAACGGCACCGAGCGCGTCATCGTTTCGCAGATGCACCGTTCGCCGGGCGTCTTCTTCGACCATGACAAGGGCAAGTCGCACTCGTCGGGCAAGCTTCTGTTTGCCGCGCGCGTCATCCCGTATCGCGGTTCGTGGCTCGACATCGAGTTCGATTCCAAGGACGTCGTGCACGCCCGCATCGATCGCCGCCGCAAGATTCCGGTGACGTCGCTGCTGATGGCGCTCGGCATGGACGGCGAAGAGATCCTGTCGACCTTCTACAACAAGATCACCTACAAGCGTGCCGGCGACCATTGGCGCATTCCGTTCAACGTCGAGCGTTTCCGCGGCCTCAAGGCTGTCGGCGACCTGGTCGATGCCGATACCGGCGAAGTCGTCGTCGAGGCCGGCAAGAAGATCACCGCACGCCAGGCACGGGCGCTTGGCGAAAAGGGTCTGAAGGCGATCAAGGCGACCGACGAGGACCTGCTCGGCAACTATCTGGCCGAGGACATCGTCAACTACGCCACCGGCGAGATCTTCCTCGAGGCCGGTGACGAGATCGACGAGAAGACGCTGAAGGTGCTGCTCGGCACCGGCGAAGAGGAGATCAAGGTTCTCGACATCGACCACGTCAATGTCGGCGCCTATATCCGCAACACGCTCAACGTCGACAAGAACGAGAGCCGCCAGGACGCGCTGTTCGACATCTATCGTGTCATGCGCCCCGGCGAGCCGCCGACGCTCGAAACCGCCGAAGCCATGTTCAACTCGCTGTTCTTCGATAGCGAGCGCTACGATCTGTCGGCCGTCGGCCGCGTCAAGATGAACATGCGCCTCGAGCTGAAGGCCGAGGACACCGTGCGCGTGCTGCGCAAGGACGACATCCTGGCCGTGGTCAGGACGCTGGTCGAACTGCGCGACGGCAAGGGCGAGATCGACGACATCGACAATCTCGGCAACCGCCGCGTGCGTTCGGTCGGCGAGCTGATGGAAAACCAGTACCGCGTCGGCCTGCTGCGCATGGAGCGCGCGATCAAGGAGCGCATGTCCTCGATC
>NZ_RZRP01000383.1:0-5849 GCF_003997795.1 Mesorhizobium sp. M7A.F.Ca.US.005.03.2.1
ATTCCCCTATTCCCCTATTCCCCTATTCCCCTACGGCCAGGTCTCTGCCAACCGATGTCGAGCAGGCCCAGCCGGCCAAGCTCCTTGTCCATTGCGCGAGCGACATCACGGCGCACGCCGCCGATATCGCGCAGTTGGCGGTCGGAGAGATCCTCGACGTTCTGGTAGGCAGTATCGCGGCGGGGGAGGCGTATCGCGACCCGGGCGTGACGCAACCAGTCGAGGGTTTCGGCCAGCCAGTTCGGACGATGTGCGGACGAATTCAAAACGATGATGGACATGGTGTGCTCCGTTCTCCCCGAATATCAAATCCGGCTTGATGATGTTTCGATGGACAGATCATGCCAGATTGAAATCTCTGTAGGAAACGAGTAGTTTTCTCTCGATCATCAAGTTTTCTTTGAGGATAGGATGGCTCGTCTTCTGCCTGGGACTCGTGCCTTGAGGACGCTGGAGGCGGCGGCCCGGCACCTCAATTTCACCCGTGCCGCCGACGAGCTTGGGCTGACACCGGCCGCCGTCAGCCATCAGATCAAGGAAATCGAGGATCAGCTCGGGCTGGTGCTGTTCACGCGCACCAGCCGCACCATCCGGCTCACCGAGGCGGGAACGGTGCTGTTCGACGCCTCGGCGGACGCGCTCGACCTGCTTGGCCGGGCTGTTTCGCGGGCGCAAAAGCTGACGCGCGGCACCGCTCTCTTGAAGGTAACGCTCGACGCGCAGTTCGCGTCAAAATGGCTGATGCGACGCGTCGACGATTTTCGCAAGCGTCACACCGATATCGAATTGCGATTCGACATCGCCTATGAAGTGCGGGATTTCGAACTTGACGACATCGATGTCGGCATCCGTTTTGGCGCCGGCAAATATCCGGGCCTTCGCACCCACCGGCTGTTCGACAACATCCTCATTCCGGTGTGCAGCCCGAGCCTCTTGACGTCCGGTCCGCCGCTGCGCGAGCCGCGCGACCTGTTCAATCACACGCTTGCGCATATCGAATGGTCGCGGCAAGGCGTGACGTGGCCGAACTGGCGGATGTGGATGGCGGCGGCCGGCATCAATGATTTCGACGACAGCCGGACAGTCGTGTTCGGAAATTCCACGGATGCCGTCCAGGCTGCGCTCGACGGCAATGCCGTTGCGCTCGCCGATTTCGCCATGGTGGCGAACGACCTTTCCCAGGGCAGGCTGGTGCAGCCTTTCGAACTCGGTCTGCGGGTGGCGCCCGAGTTCGCCTATTTCCTGGTCTATCCCGAAAATACCGCCGACGATCCACGCATCGTCGCCTTTCGCGAATGGATGCTAGAGGAAGTCGCCAAGACGCGGACCACGGATAAAGGGCAGTAGGGCAGTAGGGCAGTAGGGCAGTAGGGCAGTAGGGCAGTAGGGCAGTAGGGATAGGCGTCGGTGCCGTCTGCCCCCTATTCCCCTACTGCCTTACTGCCCTACTCCCTTCTTGACTCAGCTTGCCACCGCGCCGAACCAGCCGATCACGGCGCCGATGATCAGCAGCACGCCGAGCCAGTGGCCGCCGTCGATGAGGGTCAGGTCCCAGCCGAAATTCTCGTAGCGATGGTTGACCGAGAGCGTCGTGGCGACGAAACCCAGCCAGAGCACGAAGCCGAAGACAAGTCCGGCGAGCCATGTCGGCTCGCCGCCGGTCATCGCGCCGACGACCAGGGCCATTATGGTGGCCATGACCAGTTCGGCGATGAAGCTGACGACGAAGGGCAGCGGCGACTTCTTCATCGTGGCCGGATCGAGCTTGGCGGCCTTCAGCCACGGCTTGCTCAGGCTCATGTACCAGGCGGCGCCGAACAGCCACGCCACGATCGCGGCAGCGACCACCGCCAGCCAGTTCACTGCTGAAAAATCCATGAGCTCCCCCCCTCTGATCTGGATGTTATGGAACGCCTGTTCGGCGATCGCGTCAAGCGAACCGCCAGACGGTCGTGCGCTTGACCAGCGCATCCTCCAGCGCCCGCGTGACGGCCACTTCATAGACCGCAAGCGGCTCCAGCCCTGTCTTCGGCAGATACGACCGGCCGGGATCGCCGACAAGGATTTCGGCGCCGCGCGCCTTCAGCGTTGCGAACCATGGCACCAGCCGGTCAGCGAAAGATTTGTCATAGAAAACATCACCGGCCAGGACCACGTCCCAACCTGCATCGGTGCCGATGCAATCCGTGCCGAGGAATTTGGTCCCGATACCGTTGATCTCGCTGTTGAGCCGGATCGCGGTGGCGCAGAACGGATCGATGTCGGAGGCGATCACCTTGGCGGCACCGGCCTTGGCAGCGGCGATGGCGACAAGGCCGGAGCCGGAAGCAAAGTCGAGCACGTGCTTGCCACGCACCGTGCCGGAATTGTCCAGGACATAGCGGGCAAGGCCCTGGCCGCCGGCCCAGGCGAAAGCCCAGAAGGGCGGCGGCAGGCCGATTTCGACCAGCTCTTCCTCGGTCCGCTGCCACAGGTCATGCGCTTCGTCGGCAAGATGAAGCAGGATCTCCGGCACGTGCGGCGGCGCCATCAGCGCCGTGTTGTCGAGAATGAACTGTTTGGCACTGTTGGGCGTGAGCGCCGTCACGGAGCCGGCGTCAAGCCGCCCATGCGGCAGACTTCCTTCCATTCGGCCGGCGTCACCGGCTGCACGGAAAGCCGTCCGAGCCGCACCAGCGCCATGTCGGCAAGCCTGGGATTGGCCTTCACCTGTTCCAGCGTCGGCGGGTTCGGTACGTCCCTTACGGCGCGGATGTCGACGCATTCCCAGCGCGGATCGTCGGACGTGGTGTCGGGATGGGCAAGCGCGCAGACTTCAGCGATGCCGACGATGTTCAGCCCCTCGTTGGAGTGGTAGAAGAAGCCGAGATCGCCGATCTGCATCGCCTTCATGTTGTTGCGCGCCGCGTAGTTGCGCACGCCGTCCCATTGCGTGCCGGCCTTGCCCTTGGCCTTCAGCATCTCGAAGGAGAACTTGAATGGCTCGGATTTGAACAGCCAGTAGTTCATGTCTTTCTCCTCCTTGGAGTCGCGCTGGCGACCGGGATTTAACTAGCCGCCGGCTTGTTGAACGTCCAGTTCCACGGGCGGATTTCGACGCTTTCGAACAGCCCGGCCTTGGCGTAGGGGTCGGCGGCCGACAGAGCCTGGGCGCCAGCCAGGTCGGGCGCTTCGACGACCACGAGGCTGCCATTGGACTTGCCTTCAGTGTCAAGGAACGGACCGGCGAATGCCAGCTTCTTGTCGCCGTTCAACCCCTCGAGAAAGGCAACATGCTCGGGCCGCGTGTCGAGGCGCACCTGCAGGCTTCCGGGCTTGTCCTTGCAAATCACAGCAAACAGCATTTTTTCTCCTGATCGTTCAAAGTCGTGGGGATCAATCGTTGGTTTCGGTCTTCAGCGGCCGGGTCATCAACGCCGTCACGGCCTGCCGGACGGTGATGGTGCCATCCAGTATGGCGGCGACGGCGGCAATGATCGGCGCGTCGATGTTGCGCTCGGTCGCAATGCGGGCTGCGATCGCCGCCGTCGGCACGCCTTCTGCCAGCGGCAATCCGGCAAGTGGCTTGCCTTGCCCGAGCGCCAACCCATAGGCGAAATTGCGCGACTGGGTGGACGAGCAGGTCAGCAGCAGGTCGCCAAGGCCGGAAAGCCCCATCAGCGTTTCGGGCCTGGCGCCGAAGGCAGCGCCGATGCGGCGCAATTCGACAAAGCCGCGCGTCACCATGGCGGCCTGGGCGCTGGCGCCGAGACCCGCCCCGGTGACGGCACCTGCGGCAATGGCAAAGACGTTCTTCAAGGCGCCGCCGATCTCGACGCCGATCAGGTCGTCGTTCGAATAGCAGCGCAGGTTTTCGGCGGAAAAGCGGGCGGCGAGATCGGCGGCCAACACCTCGTCGCGGGCGGCGACCACAACGGCCGTCGGCAGGCCGCGGGCGACGTCGTTGGCGAAGCTCGGGCCCGACAAAACGGCAACCGGATTGAGCGGCAGGATTTCTTCGACAATCGCCGATAGCAACGCGCCAGTCTCGCTTTCGATGCCCTTGGCGCACAGAACCAGCGGGATACCGGCCGGCATATGGTCCTTCGCGGCCGCCAGCGTCGCCCGCAGCGACTGCGCCGGCGTCACCGCCAGCACGCAATCGGCACCGTCGAGCGTGGCCTGGATGTTGCTCGTCGCCACGATGCCGGGCTGGAGCGTAATGCCCGGCAGGTAGCGTGGATTTTCGCCGCGGTCGATCGCGGCGACGGTCTCCGGATCGCGCGCGTAAAGGCGGACGAAATGGCCGGCGCGCAGCATGGCCAAGGCCAAGGCAGTGCCCCAGGCGCCGCCGCCGAGCACGGCAACGCGCCAGCCGCTTGGCGCGGTGACGTTGCCGCTCATTGCCACCTCGTTCATGCCTTGGCTCCGCGCCGGCCGGAGCCGACCATCGGCGCCGAGATGCTGTCCAGCGGCCAGCGCGAGCGCGGCACGAAATCGAAGCCGTTCTCTTGCGCCATGCCCTCGCGCAGCCGCTCGATGCCGGCCCAGGCGATCATCGCCGCATTGTCGGTGCAAAGTTTCAGTGGCGGCGCAATGAAGGTGAAGCCGGTCTCGGCGCAGAGCCGCTCCAGCATGGTCTTGATCGTGCGGTTGGCGGCGACACCACCGGCAACGACGAGGGCTGGGTTCCTGGTGCCGGGAAATGTCTCGCGAAAGCGCGTCAGCGCGCGAGAAACACGGTCGGCCAGAGCATCGGCTACGGCCCCCTGGAACGAGGCGCAGATGTCGGCGACGTCCTGGTCGCTCAGCGGCGCAATGGCGCTCGCCGCCTGGCGCACGGCGGTCTTGAGGCCGGAGAAGGAGAAGTCGGGCTGGGCCGAGCCCTTCATCGGACGCGGAAAGGCAAAGCGCGAGGCGTTGCCGGCCTGTGCCGCCTTTTCGACATTCGGTCCGCCGGGATAGGGCAGGCCGAGCATCTTGGCCGTCTTGTCGAAGGCTTCGCCGAGCGCGTCGTCGATAGTCGTTGCCCAGCGCTGGTAGTCGCCGACACCCCGCACGGCGACGATTTGCGTATGGCCGCCGGAGACCAGCAGCAAGAGATAGGGAAAGTCGAGCCCGTCGGTCAGCCTTGCGGTCAGCGCATGGCCTTCGAGGTGGTTGATGGCGATCAGCGGCTTGTTCGCCGCCGCGGCGATTGCCTTGGCGGTCATCAGCCCGACGATCAGCCCGCCGACCAGGCCGGGGCCGGCGGTGGCGGCAATCGCGTCGATATCGGCTAGCGCCGTGCCCGAATCGGCAAGCGCCGCCTCGATGATGCCGTCCAGCGCCTCGACATGGGCGCGCGCGGCGATTTCCGGCACGACGCCGCCGAAAGCGGCATGCTCCTCGATCTGGCTGAGCACGATGTTGGACAGGATTTTTGGCGCGGCGTCGCCGTCGATGGCCACCACGCTGGCGGCGGTCTCGTCACAACTCGTCTCTATGCCCAGCACGCGGATCAATTCGTCGCTGTCCCTAAAGATTGTATCATGGGGCTTTCCCCGTTAGGAGAACCCCGGAAAAGCCTCGCTTGCCGGGGGGTTATCACGGACTGCGCGCCATGCAAACAATCTTGAGAATCGGAACACGCGGCAGCCCGCTGGCGCTGGCGCAGGCGCATGAAACGCAGGCGCGGCTGATGGCCGCGCATGGCATGCCGGCGGAGGCGTTCGAGGTGGTCGTCATCTCGACCAGCGGCGACCGCATTCAGGACCGGCCGCTGTCGGAAGCCGGCGGCAAGGGCCTGTTCACCAAGGAGATTGAGGAGGCGCTGCTGGCCGGCCGGATCGACATCGCCGTGCATTCGTCGAAAGACATGCCGACGCAAC
>NZ_RZRP01000384.1:0-5842 GCF_003997795.1 Mesorhizobium sp. M7A.F.Ca.US.005.03.2.1
GTTCGGTGATGGACATACAAGGTGCCGCCTTCGATAGCGAAGACCCCGACAGCTGGGGCTACACGCAGGACGAGCGCCGCGTCTGGGGTGTCTCCTACCATGGCGGCCGGCTCTACTATTCGGTCGGCGAAAAGTCGGAAATCTGGTCGGTGGGCATCGCTCGCGACGGCAGTTTTGCCGGTGACCCGCGCTGGGAACTGACGGTCAGGGCCGACAAGGACTACGCCGTCACCGACATCGCCTTCGACAATAGCGGCTTCATGTACCTCGCCCAGCGCGGTCCGGTCGAGAACCGTTACGATTACAGCCAGTTCGCCGATTCCGGTAAAGGCGAGGTCATCCGCTATTTCCGGGAGAACCCGGACGATCCGGAAACGGAATCGGTCTGGGTCGAAGTGCCGCAGGAATATGCGGTCGGCTTCCCCCAAGGCAACCGGCAGTCGGCCGGCGGTCTTGATCTGCAATATGGCTATGATGCCGACGGCAATCTCGACAGCTCCGTCTGCACGCAGACGCTGGTCAACACGGGCGACAAGCTGCGCGACAATCCTTCACTCGCCGAACAGCTCGCAGCCGGCGGGCCGCTGGCCGTACACGGTGTGCAGATCACGCCGAAAGAGCTGGTCAAGCCGGCCAATGTGCCGCCCTTCGGCTCATGGTTCGTCGACTTCGACGGTTATTTCGAAGACCCGGAGGTCGAGGGCCATGTCGGCGATGTTGCCGTCTGGCACCCTTGCGAGGGCCGCGCCGGCTATTACGAGGAAATCCCGGGCGGCTACCTGCCCCCCTTCTACCCGCCGGATTTCCCACCACCCGGCAACCTGCCTCCATGTCTCGACGTCGACGACGTCCAGTATTACTGCACGCCTTCCGGCCTCGAGGCCGATCTCTATCTCCATGACCATGCCGGCTTCGGCGGCGATTCGATCAAGGTCCAGTCCAGGACGCCAGGCGTCGGGGTGACATCATCCCAGTCGCATGCGCCCGGCAAGCCTTACACGATCGACATCACCGGCCACTATCCGGGCGACACAGTCGATGTCGGGCTCTGCTTCTACAGGAAGTCCGACAAGGACAAGGGTGGCTATTACCCTTGCTGCAAGATGACTTTGCCGCTCAGAACCCCAGCCGCCAGCTGCGAACGTTGAGGAGGGGAAGATGAAAAATCTCGCACTCTCCCCGCTCGCAACGAACGTCCAAACAACCGTCATGGAGACGATCATGAAACCCCTGTCATACGCCAGGCGCGGCGCGCGCTGGCTGATGGCGGCCGGTATCGCGGTCGCCATGTTCACCCCGGTGCAAGGCTTTGCAGAAGACGCTGCCTCGATCACCCCGGAGCTGAAGCTCGATCTCGACAGTTCGCGCGTCGTCACTCCGAGGCCTGACCAGGTGGTGCCTTTCTTCACCAAGACAGGCGTTCAAAGAGGCTGCGATTACGTCGTCTACTCGCTGAGCTTCGGCTTGCGCGGCGATCCGCAGGGCCTTGCCGACCCGAGCCTCGAGGCCAGGCTGAAGAAGGTCAGGATCGACTTCAAGGACCAGCTTCCGCACGGCCTTGCGATCATCAACGTCAACGTGTCCGGCGACGGCACGGATTCGTCCGGCGGACCACTGCCGGGTGCAACGATCAGCACTTCGGCAAATCCGAACGATACTGCCACGGTTTCCGATTTCCGCATCTCCACGTCCGATGTCGACGGCGTCGGCGCTGCCAACGAGCGTGTGATCAACTTCGCGATCACGGCCAAGATCGATCGTGCGGCATTTCCCGCGCCGACGATCGTCGACAACCAGGGCATGATCAAGGTGACGGCCGGACCGGGCACCGGGACCATCATCCCATCGCAGGATCCGAGCAAGCCCGACGACGGTGACTTCAAGACCGGCGTGAAGACCTCGATCAAGATCGACGTCACCAAGTGCAATCCGCCACCGCCACCTCCCGGCAAGGAATGCTTCAAGGTGGAACGCGGTACGGTCGACTGCGTGCCCGGCGGCGGCGCCTTCATCTATCACATGCCGGTCGGCCCGGAGATGGGCGGCAAGTGGGTGCAGGTGTCGACGAGCACGCCCGGCATCAACATCATCCCCGATACCCAATTGGTGCCGGCGGGCGGCGGTGTGCTCAACTGGAAGATCGTCGGTGCCTCGCCCGGCGACGTCATCCACCTCATCGTCACCGGCATCGAAACCTATGCCGGTCCGAAGGAAGGCTGGGGCCTGTGCTGCACGCAGACGATCGACATCGTCATCCCGCGTGACCAGAGGTGCCCGCCCAGGGACAAGGAGCCGGACCTCAAGGTCGAGAAACGCGCCGACGTGACGCGTTGCACGATGGGCGGCGGCTGCGACTTCACCATCAGGGTCACCAATGTCGGCACCGGAGCCTACCACGGCAAGATCGTGCTCGACGAGGTGACGCTGCCGGCCGGCTCGACGCTCGATTCAGGGCCAAATCCACCTTGGGTCTGCGTACCCGGAACCACCCCGATGACCTGCACCTATCCGGTGACCACGCTCAATCCGGGGGCCTCCGTCGACCTCAAGCTCGGCTTCAAGCCGGCCGGAGGCTGGCAAGGCGGTGCTTTACGCAACTGCGCCACCTACAATTATGGCGCCAGCGGCAAGCCGCTGTTCGGCAGCCAGTCGAACGATCGCGGCTGTGCCTCGATCCCGATCTGCCGGCGCGGCGACCGTGACCGCGACTGCCGGCCGCCGGTGGAGAAGAAGGTCGACCTGATCCTGAAGAAGCGTGCCCGCGTCCCGGTCTGCTCGGCCGACGGCATCTGCACCTTCGTGATCGACATCATCAACAACGGCACATCGACCTATAACGGACCGCTGACGGTGATCGACAGCTATCCGGGCGGCGCGCCGTCCTCCTCGACCTTCGGGCCGAGCCCGCCCTGGACATGCGGACCGAACGGCCCCGGCCAGTTCCGTTGCGACAATGCCGGCATCTCGCTGCCTGCGGGCGCCTCGACGCCGATCGTCGTGAAGGCGGTCATGCCGGCCGGCTACCAGTCGGACACTGTCGAGAATTGCGCTGAGGTGAAGCCCATCCCCGGTGAAAACGACCTCACCAACAACAAGGCCTGCGCCAAGGAACGCTTCCGTCATCCCAATGGCGGCAAGCCGACCCTGCGCATCACCAAGGTGTGCAACGGCTCGCTCGCCGGTGCCGCGGTCGTCTCTTGCCGCATCACTGTCATCAGCCTTGGCACCGCTGCCCCCAACGGTCCGGTGCGGGTCAACGATGCCGCCACGCTGGTGGCCGGCGGCGCGCCCGTCCAGATCCAGACCGTCACCCCCGACGGCGCGGAATGGGCGTGCGGACCGGTTCCGGCCAATGCGCTGTCGTGCCAGATTCCCGGTGCCGTCATGACACCTGGAACCAGCCGCCACTTCGACGTGACGGTCTCGGCGAATGGCGCGTTCGAAAACTGCGCGCGCGGCTCCTATGGGCCTGCGCCGGGCGACGACGTCGTCTATCCCTTTGGCCAGGCCTGCGCCAAGGGCGGCGGTTCTTCGACCATCCGTGTCGAAAAGACCGGCGACCGCGAATGCAGGCTCGGCCAACCCTGCTCGTTCGAGATCACCATCACCAATGAAGGAGCGACCGCCTTCTCCGGGCCGGTCCGCATCGGCGATGCGATCGGCGTGGAGGGTCTCGGCAGGCTGGAAGGCGTTGAGATCACCTCGATCGATCCGCCCTTCGGCTGCTCGCCGGAACCGGCAACCTTGCCTGCGTCCTGCATTGCCAACCTGACGCTCGGCGCCGGCGAAAGCCGGGTGCACCATGTCACCGTGGTCATTCCCGACGACGGCCGCCTGGCCAATCTGCAGGGCAATGTCAGCGGCCAGAACTGCGTCGGCGTGCTGTCTCCCGACACACGGGTGCAGGGCGGTGGCGACGTGCTTGGCGGCGATCAGACCAATGTGCAGGGCGATCACAGCAAGGCCTATGCCTGCCATCCCTTCACCATTAGCCAGGAGACGAGGAAGGAATGCTCGCAAGGCTTCGTCATGAACGATGCCGGCCGCTGCGTTTGCCCCGAAGGCACCACCTACCGCAACGGCCAGTGCTCGCCGGGCGGTGGTATCGTGCCGAAGCCGGAACAGCCGAAACGCTGTGTGCTGCTCGAGGGCCAGATCCGCACCGAGGACGGACGCTGCGTCTGCCCACGCGGAACCGGGCTCGAGAACGGCAGGTGCGTCAGGACCGACAAGCCCGAGCAGTGCACTATCCGTGGCCAGGTCCACAATGCGGATGGCGATTGTGTTTGCCCCAGGGGAACCGAGATCAGGGGCAATGCCTGCCGCCCGATCCAGCCAAAGCCGGAGCAGTGCACGATCCGTGGCCAGGTCCACGATGCCGATGGAGACTGTGTCTGCCCGCGAGGGACCGAGGTGCGCAATGGCGCCTGCCGTCCGATCCGGCCGAAGCCTGAGCAGTGCATCATCCGTGGCCAGGTCCACGACGCGGACGGAGACTGCGTCTGCCCGCAAGGCAACGAGGTCAGAAACGGCGCCTGCCGCCCGATCCGGCCAAGGCCTGACCAGTGCACCATCCGTGGCCAGGTCCACGACGCCGACGGCAATTGTGTCTGCCCGAGGGGTACCGAGGTGCGGGGCAATGCCTGCCGGCGCAAGCAGCCGACGCAGGAGCAGTGCGACATACGCGGCCAGGTCCACAACAAGCGCGGCGAATGTGTCTGCCCGCGCGGCACCGAGGTGATCAACGGCGCATGCCGCAGGCAGGAGGTGGAATGCGCACCGGGCTCGCAGATGATCGATGGCCAGTGCCAGCCGATCATCAGGAGGCGCTGCCCGGAAGGCACGATCGGGCGCTACCCGAACTGCCGGGCGGTCCGCGGACAACCGTCGCTGGAGCTGAACCCCGGCCTGCTGCTGCAGCAGGTGCTGCCACGGCGCAGGCCGCAAGTCGAACAGCGGCAGGACCAGGTTCCAGACAGAATCCTGAAGCTCCAGCAGCAATAACCACCTGCTCGACACGAGACCAGAAACCCCGCCGGAGCAATCCGGCGGGGTTTTCTTCGCAGCTGTGGGGACAAGCGGGAATTGGCCGCAGCATGATCGCGGATAACGGCACGCGTCCCAGCCTGCGCGTCGACCGCGCCTGCACCCTCGACAAGTCGGCTGCGGCGCATTAGGCAGTCGATAGGGTGGCCAACGAGAAGGACACTCGGAAAGGCCGCATCCATGAGCAGAAAGACCCTGATTGCACCATCGGTGCTGGCATCGGATTTTTCCAAACTCGGCGATGAGGTCGAAGCGGTAGCGGCAGCCGGCGCCGACTGGATACATCTCGATGTTATGGACGGGCATTTCGTGCCCAACATCACCTTTGGCCCGCCAGTGATCAAGGCGATCCGCAACCGCACCAAGGCCTTCTTCGACTGCCATCTGATGATTGCCCCGGCCGACCCCTATCTGGCCGCTTTCGCCGAGGCCGGCTGCGACGGTTTGACCGTCCATGCCGAGGCCGGCCCGCATCTTGACCGCTCGCTGCAGACCATCAGGAACCTTGGCAAAAAGGCCGGTGTGTCGCTCAATCCGGCGACGCCGGAAAGCGTGGTCGAATACGTGCTCGACCGGCTCGACCTGATCCTGATCATGACCGTCAATCCGGGCTTCGGCGGCCAGGCCTTCATCCCAGCGATCGTCGACAAGGTGAAGCGGGTCAAGGCCCTCGTCGGAGGCCGGCCGATCCGAATCGAGATCGACGGCGGTGTTTCAGCCGAAACCGCGCCGCTGGTCACCGCTGCCGGCGCCGATGTGCTGGTGGCGGGCGCCGCCATCTTCCAAGGCGGCAGCG
>NZ_RZRP01000385.1:0-5841 GCF_003997795.1 Mesorhizobium sp. M7A.F.Ca.US.005.03.2.1
GCATGGCGGCCGCCGTGACAGGCTGCTCGTGTCGCCCAATCTGTGGGCCGGCGTCGGGCTGGTGCGCGGCGGCGCCGGCACGGCGCTGGTCGGCACGCCGGAACAGATCGCCGGGCGCATCCGCGAATACCAGGCGATCGGCATCGATACCATCATCGGCTCGGGCTATCCGCATCTCGAGGAGGCCTACCGCGTCGCCGAGCTTCTGTTTCCGAAACTCGGGCTCGGCACCAGGCGGCAGCGGGCGCATGAGAACATCGCCAACGAATTCTCGGTCGGCTTCCATGGCGCCAACCGCCTGCAGGCTTCGTCATGAGCTTTTCCACGCGCCTGCATAGCAACGCCACCGGCTGGCTGCTGCCGGCGCTGATCATTGCCGGCTGGGAGATTGCCAGCCGCGCCGGCGTCATGCCGGCCAACGTGCTGCCGGCGCCCAGCGCGGTCGCCGAGGCCTTCTGGCGGCTGACGCTGTCGGGCGAACTGATCCGCAACATCGGCGTCTCGACCGCGCGCGCCCTTGCCGGCTTTGCCGTCGGCGGTTCGATCGGTTTTGCGCTCGGCCTTGCCAACGGGCTATCGACGCTCAGCCGCGGCCTGACCGACACGACGCTGCAGATGATCCGCAACATTCCGCATCTGGCGCTGATCCCGCTGGTCATCCTGTGGTTCGGCATCGACGAGGAAGCCAAGCTGTTCCTGGTGGCGCTCGGCGTGTTCTTTCCGATCTACGTCAACACGCTGCTCGGCATCCAGAGCGTCGACCCACAGCTGGTCGAGATGGGCCGCGTCTACGGCATGGACCGTCGCACGCTATTCTCCCGCGTCATCCTGCCCGGCGCGCTGCCGTCGATCTTCGTCGGCCTGCGCTATGCCCTGGGCATCATGTGGCTGACGCTGATCGTCGCCGAAACCATCTCGGCCAGTTCGGGCCTCGGCTACATGGCCATGCAGGCGCGCGAATTCCTGCTGATCGATGTCGTCGTGCTGTCGATCCTGATCTACGCGCTGCTCGGCAAGCTCGCCGACAGCCTCGCCCGCCTGCTTGAGCGGCTGTCGCTTGGCTGGCATCCGGCCTTCCAGAACGGATGAGAGATTGCC
The DNA here is from genome assembly GCF_003997795.1 of Mesorhizobium sp. M7A.F.Ca.US.005.03.2.1. Classification (NCBI taxonomy): domain Bacteria; kingdom Pseudomonadati; phylum Pseudomonadota; class Alphaproteobacteria; order Hyphomicrobiales; family Phyllobacteriaceae; genus Mesorhizobium; species Mesorhizobium sp. M7A.F.Ca.US.005.03.2.1. The sequence goes on from NZ_RZRP01000385.1 coordinate 1,099, forward strand.
CATGACCGCCGCCAGCCTGACCGCAGCCCGTTCCTTCGTCGCCACGCCGGTGCGGCCGATCGGCTCCGTCGAAGGACAGCGGGCCTTTGCCTTCAGGCATGCCGGCAAGCGCTTCGGCGACAAGACCGTGCTCGACGGCATCGACCTGGACGTGCCGGCCGGGCAGTTCCTTGCCGTCATCGGCAAGAGCGGCTGCGGCAAGAGCACGCTGTTGCGGCTTCTGGCCGGGCTCGACCGGCCGACATCGGGATCGCTGTCCTTCGGCGTCGAAGAGGAAGGACACAGCCGCACGCGCTTCATGTTCCAGGAGCCACGGCTCCTGCCCTGGGCCAGCGTGGTGAAAAACGTCGAGGTCGGGCTGACCGGCATCGCCACCGATAGCGAAGCGAGGCACCGCGCGCTCGACATCCTCGGCGAGGTCGGGCTTGCCGACCGGGCCGACGAATGGCCTTCGGTGCTGTCCGGAGGTCAGAAGCAGCGCGTGGCGCTGGCCCGCGCGCTGGTCGGCCACCCGCAGATCCTGGCTCTCGACGAGCCGCTCGGCGCACTCGACGCCCTGACCCGCATCGAGATGCAGCAGCTTCTGGAACGCATCTGGATCGCGCAGAAGTTCACGGCCGTGCTGGTCACGCATGATGTCGCCGAAGCGGTCGCGCTCGCCGACCGGGTCGTGGTGATCAGTGAAGGCCGGGTCGCGCTCGATCTGGATGTGCCCGTGGAACGGCCGCGCCGGCGCGGTTCGGTGGAGCTGGCCCGGCTGGAGGGCAAGATTCTGGATCGGCTGTTCGGGTAGGGCTGTCGGGGGCAGGGCCCTGGAGGACCGCCTTCCCCCACTCCGTCGCTGCTTCGCAGCGCCACCTCTCCCCCTCCGGAGGGAGAGGAAGGGAGCCAACCTTGCGTAAGCTCGCACCCTTCCTCTACCCCGTCGATCGGGGGAGAGGTGGCCCGAAGGGCCGGAGTGGGGGTCGACCTTTCATCAAGCTCACCCGCTTGACCGGTTCGCCCACACCAACCCGATCAGCCCGACCAGCATGGTGACGACGCCGATATAGAGCCATTGCGACTGGCCGGTCATGAAGCTGCCGCCGACAACGCCGATGCCTTGCAGCGACCACAGCGCGCCGACGGCAAGCACAATCAACGCCAGCAGATTTTTGGTCAGCCTCATTGCCGGATCTCCCTTTTGGAGTCGATTGGTTACAGCATCGGGACCGCGATAAAAGAGCCAAAGGAAGTGGCCCGGCCGCGCCGAGCTCTACTTGGATATTAATGTTCGATCTTGTCAAACGGATGCCCGATAGCAACACAAAGATCATCGTTGATTGACCATCGCGTGCCGGAAAATCCCTGACAGACTGTTACCCAGCGACTCCAAACGTGTGCCATTGCCACGGAACCGCCAGATCACTGCCGCATTTCCCGCCTTATTTGGCACCTAACGGCTGGGGTCTGTCAAAAACGGAGCCATCCCCCAAATATGAAGAACCCAAAACAGACCGCGATTGTCGCGGTAACGATCGCTGCTGGCCTGATGGTCGGCGCTTCTTCGGCGACCGCCGCCGCCCAGTGCGGCCGCGCCTCGTGGTACGCGCTGCACTCCAGAACCGCCTCGGGCGAGCGCATGAACCCGTCGGCGATGACCGCCGCGCATCGCACCTTGCCTTTCGGCACCAAGCTCAGGGTGACCAACAAGAACAACGGCCGCAGCGTCGTCGTGCGCATCAACGATCGCGGTCCGTTCATCAAGGGACGCGTGCTCGACCTGTCGAAGGGCGCGGCCGGCCAGCTCGGCTTCATCGGCTCCGGCCACACTTCCGTGTGCATGGCGCGCGTCTAGAGCTTCCTGTGTCCGGCAAGGGCCGGACACACTACCTACACATTTCGCAGCCGCACACTGAGCCGGCTGGCGCCGTTCGGCCCCGATTTCCATGGCCTTGAACCAAAGAAGCATTGGTCACGCAGCGTGACGTATTGCATCGCAGCAATTAGTTGTTAACTTCCCCGCGAGACATTTAGGCTCGGCGCTGCTCGTCGTCCCTTCGGTCGCAGGCAGCAGCGGGGTTTCTCGATGTTCTACCAGCTCTATGAGATGAACCACGCCGCCCTGCAGCCGGCGCGCCTCTATGCCGACGCGGTGCGGATGTTCTACTCCAATCCGCTCAATCCGTTTTCCCACACGCAATGGGGCCGTTCGATCGCGGCGACGGCCGAACTGTTCGAGCGCACCACGCGCCGCTACGGCAAGCCGGCCTTCGGCCTGAGCAAGACCGTGGTCGACTGGAAGAGCGTCGAGGTCGCCGAGAAGACCGTCTGGTCGAAGCCGTTCTGCAATCTCGTGCGCTTCGAGCGCGCTGTCCCCGCCGGGCGCAAGCCCGATCCGAAGCTTCTGATCGTGGCGCCGATGTCTGGCCATTATGCGACGCTGCTGCGCGGCACGGTGGAAGCGATGCTGCCCTATGCCGACGTGCACATCACCGACTGGGTCGATGCCCGCATGGTGCCGCTTGCCGACGGCCAATTCGATCTCGACGACTACATCGACTATGTCATCGACATGCTGCACACGCTGGGGCCGGACACGCATGTGATGGCGGTGTGCCAGCCTTCCGTGCCGGTGCTGGCCGCCGTGGCGCTGATGGAATCCAAGGGCGACCCGTTCGTGCCCTCGACGATGACCTTGATGGGCGGGCCTATCGACACGCGCAGCAACCCGACCGCGGTCAATCTGCTGGCGCAGGAAAAGGGCATCGACTGGTTCCGCGACAATGTCGTGATGCATGCGCCGTGGCCGGTGCCAGGCTTCGGCCGCGAGGTCTATCCAGGCTTCCTGCAGCTGTCCGGCTTCATGAGCATGAACCTCGATCGCCATATCATCGCCCACAAGGACTTCTTCATGCATCTGGTGAAGCATGATGGCGACAATGCCGAGAAGCACCGCGATTTCTACGACGAGTATCTGGCGGTCATGGACCTGACGGCTGAATTCTACCTGCAGACCGTCGACACCGTCTTCGTGCGGCAGGCCTTGCCAAAGGGCGAGATGACGCATCGCGGCACCAGGATCGATCCATCGGCGATCCGTAACGTCGCGCTGTTCACGGTCGAAGGCGAGAACGACGACATATCAGGCCTTGGCCAGACCAAGGCGGCGCATGATCTTTGCCCCAATATCCCGGCTGAGCGGCACGCCCATTACATGCAGCCGGCGGTCGGCCATTACGGCGTGTTCAACGGTTCGCGCTTCCGCTCCGAAATCGTGCCGCGCATCGTCGACTTCATCACCAGCTACGGCCGCCAGGAGCGTGTCGCGGCGAAGCCGAAGCTGGTCCGCGCCGCCAAGAGATAATGCACGTCGTCCAAAATTGCGGGTTTTGGGACGATGACATGCATAAAACCAAGCTTAACGGCGATAAACCGTGCGATTGACCGGTAAAAGCCGGCCGGCTGGCTGATTCTGTTGCACAAGTGCCGCTGTCCAGCCCCTCGGGTAACCATGCCGACAATCCGACCGTCGTCGTAATTGACACGGACTGTAAATCCCCCTTAACCTTTCGTTAATAACAAAGGGTGAGCGGGGACAATGATTTCCTCATCGATGGCGCGACGGCTGCGCGTGTATGTGGCGGCCGGGCTGGCAATGACGGCGGGCTGGGTGGCACCGGCCTTGGCGGGTGGAGCGATGGCGACCGGGGGGCTCACCTCGCAGCCGATCGGCCACTATGATTTCTGCAAGCTGCATCCGGGCGAGTGCTCGATCCGCCCGACCAATCTGGCGCCGGCTCAGATGACCGACGCGCTGATGCGCAAGCTTCTCAATGTCACCGCCAGGGTCAACGCCGCCGTCAAGCCGATGAGCGACATGGACATCTACGGCAAGGACGAGGTCTGGGCTTATCCCGACAAGGGCGTCGGCGATTGCGAGGACTATGTGCTGGAAAAGCGGCGCCAGCTTTCGCGCATGAGCATCTCGCTTGCCGATCTTCTGATCACCGTCGTGCGCAAGCCCGACGGCGAGGGCCACGCCGTGCTGACGGTGCGCACCGACGAGGGCGACTATGTGCTCGACAATCTGACCGACAAGGTCAAGCCATGGGACGCGACCGGCTACCGCTTCCTCAAGCGGCAGGCGATCGACAACACCGGCCGCTGGGTCTCGATCCGCGGTGGCCAGCAAGTTCTGGTCGGCGCGGTTCAGTAGGCACCAGCAACGGCGGCTTCCCTAGGGGCGGCATCCAACGCTTCGTCATCCCAGGGCGGAGCAGGAGCGAAGCTCCGTCGCGAAGACCCTGGGATCCATGCCGTGATGCCGATGAAGAACGCTGCGGCGCAGGAACAGGCGCCTGCAATCGTCATACCGTCATCACCAGATCTTTTGCCCCGTCGCGACGCTCGCAACTCGCGGCATGGATCCTCGGGTCTGCGCGCCCGCTCCGCCCGTGGATGACGAAATCGATGGGCCCTCCGCCAGAATTCGCATTTCTCCGTGAACCATTTCGCTCCGGCCAGCGACACACAGCCGTGAACCGAAACCAACCATGGAGACTTCAGATGACTGCTTTTCTGCGAAACACCCTTCTTGCCGCTATCGCGGTGTCGAGCATGGCCGGATCCGCCATGGCCGATCAGACCACCAGCTGTGCCAAAACCAACCTCAACGACCTCTGGGCCGGCCGCTGTTGCGGTGATGCCGGGGCGTCGGACTGCCTGGGCGGCGGAAACAATGGCCACGACCCCGGCCATGAT
>NZ_RZRP01000386.1:0-5828 GCF_003997795.1 Mesorhizobium sp. M7A.F.Ca.US.005.03.2.1
CTATGTGGTGAAGAGCCAGATCCATGCCGGCGGCCGCGGCAAGGGCAAATTCACCGAGCTCGGCCCGGACGCCAAGGGCGGCGTGCGGCTGGCGAAATCGGTGGCCGATGTCGTCGCCAACGCCAACGAGATGCTGGGCAACACTCTGGTGACCAAGCAGACCGGCCCGGCCGGCAAGCAGGTCAACCGCCTCTATATCGAAGACGGCGCCGACATCGAACGCGAGCTCTATCTGTCGATCCTGGTCGACCGTTCGGTCGGCCGCATTGCCTTCGTCGTCTCGACCGAGGGCGGCATGGACATCGAGGCGGTCGCGCATGACACGCCGGAAAAGATCATCACCGTCGCCATCGACCCGGAAAAAGGTGTCACTTCAGCCGACCTGAAGGCGCTCAACGGCGCGCTCAAGCTCGACGGCGATGCGGCCAAGGACGGCGATACGCTGTTCCCGATCCTCTACAAGGCCTTCGTCGAGAAGGACATGAGCCTGCTCGAGGTCAATCCGCTGATCGTCATGAAGAACGGCCGGCTGCGCGTGCTCGACGCAAAAGTGTCGTTCGACAACAACGCGCTGTTCCGTCACCCCGACGTGCTCGAACTGCGCGACACCACCGAAGAGGACGAGAAGGAAATCGAGGCGTCGAAATACGACCTCGCCTATGTCGCGCTCGACGGCAATATCGGCTGCATGGTCAACGGCGCCGGCCTTGCCATGGCGACGATGGACATCATCAAGCTCTATGGCGCCGAACCCGCCAACTTCCTCGATGTCGGCGGCGGTGCGTCCAAGGAAAAAGTGACGGCGGCGTTCAAGATCATCACCAGGGATCCGGCGGTCAAGGGCATCCTGATCAACATCTTCGGCGGCATCATGAAGTGCGACATCATTGCCGAGGGCGTCATTGCCGCGGTCAAGGAAGTCGGCCTGGAAGTGCCGCTGGTGGTGCGCCTGGAAGGCACCAATGCCGAGCTGGGCAAGAAGATCATCAACGACAGCGGCCTGAACGTGGTGTCGGCCGACGATCTCGACGATGCAGCCAAGAAGATCGTGGCGGCGGTGAAGGGCTGATCTGGTGCCTCCGCATAAGATAAACCTGGTCGAGGCTGCGGATCAAAAGATCAAGAAGGTCTTCGATCCGCATATCGCCGGCGACGTCAACGACAGCCAGGCGAAGGTCGCCAAGTTCGGCGAGGTCTTCGATTGGCACGCGCATGACAATGAGGACGAAGCCTTCCTCGTGCTGCGTGGGCGTATTGCCATCGATTTCCGCGACGGCCCGGTCGAACTCGGCGAGGGCGATTTCATCGTCGTGCCGCGCGGCGTCGAACACCGGCCGCGCTCGCTCACCGTTGAGCCCGTGGTGCTGATGTTCGAGCCGGCAACGACGCTCAACACCGGCAACGCCAAGAGCGACCTCACCGTCGCCGACTTGAAGCGGCTCTGACCATGTTTTCCTCGATCAACGGTTTTTAGAAAAGGGCTCCCATGTCCATCCTCGTCGACAAGAACACCAAGGTGCTGGTGCAGGGCCTGACCGGCAAGACCGGCACGTTCCACACCGAACAGGCGCTGGCCTATCACGGCACGAAAATGGTCGGCGGCATCCATCCCAAGAAGGGTGGCGAGACGTGGACCGGCGCGAAGGGCGAAAGCCTGCCGATCTTCGCCACCGTCGCCGAGGGCAAGGAAAAGACCGGTGCCAATGCGTCCGTCGTCTATGTGCCGCCGGCAGGCGCCGCCGAAGCCATCCTCGAAGCGATCGAGGCCGAGATCCCGCTGATCATCTGCATCACCGAAGGCATACCGGTGATGGACATGATCAGGGTCAAGGCCAGGCTCGACCGTTCGACCTCGCGGCTGATCGGCCCGAACTGCCCGGGCGTGCTGACGCCCAACGAATGCAAGATCGGCATCATGCCCGGAAACATCTTCCGCAAGGGCTCGGTCGGCGTTGTTTCGCGGTCGGGAACGCTTACTTATGAGGCAGTGTTCCAGACCACCAATGTCGGCCTCGGCCAGACCACCGCCGTCGGCATTGGCGGCGACCCCGTCAAAGGCACCGAGTTCATCGACATGCTCGAGATGTTCCTCGCCGACGAGGAGACCAAGTCGATCATCATGATCGGCGAGATCGGCGGTTCGGCCGAGGAAGACGCCGCGCAGTTCCTCAAGGACGAAGCCAAGCGTGGCCGCAAGAAGCCGATGGCCGGCTTCATCGCCGGGCGCACGGCGCCGGCCGGCCGCACCATGGGCCACGCCGGCGCGGTCATCTCCGGCGGCAAGGGCGGCGCCGAAGACAAGATCGCGGCGATGGAATCGGCCGGGATAAAAGTTTCGCCGTCGCCGGCAAGGCTGGGCACGACCTTGGTCGAAGCGATCAAAGGGTAAGGGAATAGGGGAGTAAGGGAGTAGGGCAGTAGGGAAAATAGCAGCGGCAAAAAGCCCTGCTCCCCTATTCCCTTATTCCCCTACTCCCCTCCAAAAACAGGAGACGGAGCCGGGCTCCGCGGACAAAAATGGCAAGACAAGATCAGGCCAACGACCAATTTTCTCTCACCTCTTTCCTCTATGGCGGCAATGCCGATTACATCGACGCGCTTTACGCCGCCTATGAGGACGATCCAGCCTCGGTCAATCCCGAATGGCAGGAGTTCTTCGCCGGGCTGAAAGACGATTCCGGCGATGTGCGCAGGAACGCCAAGGGCGCCTCCTGGGCCAAGCCCTCCTGGCCGCTGCAGGCCAATGGCGAACTGGTGTCGGCGCTCGACGGCAATTGGGGCATCGTCGAGAAGACGATCGAAAAGAAGGTCAAGGACAAGGCGGTCACCAATGGCGTCGTCCTGTCCGACGCCGACGTGCACCAGGCGACGCGCGATTCGGTGCGCGCCATCATGATGATCCGCGCCTACCGCATGCGCGGCCATCTGCACGCCAATCTCGATCCGCTCGGCATCGCCAAGCCGCTCGAGGACTACAACGAGCTGTCGCCGGAAAACTACGGCTTCACCGAAGCCGATTACGACCGGCCGATCTTCCTCGACAATGTGCTGGGGCTTGAATTCGGCAGCATCCGGCAGATGCTGGAAATCCTGACCCGCACCTATTGCTCCACGCTCGGCGTCGAGTTCATGCATATTTCCGACCCTGAGGAAAAGGCCTGGATCCAGGCGCGCATCGAGGGTGCCGACAAGGAGATCACCTTCACCGCCGCCGGCAAGAAGGCGATCCTGCAGAAGCTGGTCGAGGCTGAAGGCTTCGAGCAGTTCATCGACGTCAAGTACAAGGGCACCAAGCGCTTCGGCCTCGATGGCAGTGAGGCGCTGATCCCGGCGCTGGAGCAGATCGTCAAGCGCGGCGGCCAGCTCGGCATGAAGGAAATCGTGCTCGGCATGGCGCATCGCGGCCGGCTGAACGTGCTCTCCCAGGTCATGGCCAAGCCCCACCGCGCCATCTTCCACGAGTTCAAGGGCGGCTCTGCGGCACCCGATGAGGTCGAAGGCTCGGGCGACGTCAAGTACCATCTAGGCGCCTCGTCGGACCGCGAATTCGACGGCAACAAGGTGCATCTGTCCTTGACCGCCAACCCCTCGCATCTGGAAATCGTCGATCCGGTGGTGATGGGCAAGGCGCGCGCCAAGCAGGATTATCTGTTCGGCCGCAGCCGCGAGGAAATCGTGCCGCTGGAAGAGCGCGCCAAGGTGCTGCCGCTCTTGCTGCATGGCGATGCCGCCTTCGCCGGTCAGGGCGTGATCGCCGAGATCCTCGGCCTGTCCGGCCTGCGCGGCCACCGCGTCGCCGGCACGCTGCATTTCATCATCAACAACCAGATTGGTTTCACCACCAACCCGCGCTTTTCGCGCTCCTCGCCCTATCCGTCCGACGTCGCCAAGATGATCGAAGCACCGATCTTCCACGTCAATGGCGACGACCCGGAAGCCGTGGTGCACGCCACCAAGGTGGCGATCGAGTTTCGCATGAAGTTTTTCAAGCCTGTTGTGGTCGATATGTTCTGCTATCGCCGCTTCGGCCACAATGAGGGCGACGAACCGGCCTTCACCCAGCCGATCATGTACCGCAACATCCGCAACCACAAGACGACGGTGCAGATCTATGGCGACCGGCTGATCGCCGAGGGTCACCTCACCCAGGCCGAGCTCGACCAGTTGAAAGCCGACTGGCGGGCGCATCTGGAATCCGAATGGGAAGTCGGCCAGCACTACAAGCCCAACAAGGCTGACTGGCTCGACGGCGCCTGGTCGGGCCTGCGCACTGCCGACAACCAGGACGAACAGCGGCGCGGCAAGACCGCCGTGCCGGTCAAGACACTGAAGGAAATCGGCAGGAAGCTGACCGAGGTGCCGAAGGATTTCGAGGCGCACAAGACGATCATCCGTTTCCTCGAAAACCGCCGCCAGGCGATCGAGTCCGGCGAAGGCATCGACTGGTCGACGGCCGAGGCGCTGGCCTTTGGCGCGATCCTGCTCGACGGCAATCCGATCCGCCTGTCGGGGCAGGATTCCGAACGCGGCACCTTCTCGCAGCGCCATTCCGTGCTCTACGACCAGCGCGACGAGACCCGCTACATCCCGCTCAACAATCTGTCGGCGGCTCAGGCCGGCTATGAAGTCATCAACTCGATGCTGTCGGAAGAGGCGGTTCTGGGCTTCGAATATGGCTATAGCCTGGCCGAGCCCAAGGCGCTGACCTTGTGGGAAGCGCAGTTCGGCGACTTCGCCAACGGCGCCCAGGTGGTGTTCGACCAGTTCATCTCGTCAGGCGAACGCAAGTGGCTCAGAATGTCGGGCCTCGTCTGCCTGTTGCCGCATGGCTATGAAGGCCAGGGTCCGGAACATTCCTCGGCCCGGCTCGAACGCTTCCTGCAGCTTTGCGCCGAAGACAACATGCAAGTCGCCAACTGCACCACGCCGGCCAACTACTTCCACATATTGCGCCGGCAGCTGAAGCGCGACTTCCGCAAGCCGCTGATTCTGATGACGCCGAAGTCGCTGCTGCGCCACAAGCGGGCGGTGTCGACGCTGCCGGAAATTTCGGGCGAAAGCTCGTTCCACCGGTTGCTGTGGGACGATGCGCAGCTGCTTTCCGGACAAGCGATCAAGCTGGTCAAGGATTCCAAGATCCGCCGCGTCGTGCTGTGTTCGGGCAAGGTCTATTACGACCTCTATGAGGAGCGCGAAAAGCGCGGCATCAACGACATCTATCTGCTGCGCGTCGAGCAGCTTTACCCGTTCCCGGCCAAGGCGCTGATCACCGAACTGTCGCGGTTCCGCAATGCCGAGATGGTGTGGTGCCAGGAGGAGCCCAAGAACATGGGCGCCTGGTCGTTCATCGACCCGTATCTGGAATGGGTGCTGGCGCATATCGACGCCAAGCATCAGCGGGTGCGCTACACCGGCCGTCCGGCCGCCGCTTCGCCGGCGACCGGACTGATGTCGAAGCATCTCGCCCAACTCGCCGCCTTGCTCGAAGACGCGCTTGGTGAATAGAGAAGATCTGGGCGAACAACAGAACCGAAAGAAAACGGACAGGCACAATGGCTACCGAAATCCGCGTTCCCACTCTCGGCGAATCCGTCACTGAAGCGACCGTCGGCAAATGGTTCAAGAAGGTTGGCGATACAATCGCCGCCGATGAACCGCTGGTCGAGCTCGAGACCGACAAGGTGACGGTGGAGGTGCCTGCCGCCGCCGCCGGCACGCTGGGTGAGATCACCGTCAAGGAAGGCGAGACGGTCGGTGTCGGCGCGCTGCTGGGGTCGATTTCGGCAGGCGGCGGCAGGCACCTCCACCGTCACCTTGTCGGTCTCGAG
>NZ_RZRP01000387.1:0-5821 GCF_003997795.1 Mesorhizobium sp. M7A.F.Ca.US.005.03.2.1
CTTCAACGATGCGTCGACGGCCTTTTCGATGTAGGCGGCGGACAGGTCCTTGTGCCCCTGTCCCATATCCGAACCGACCTTGGTGATCACCACGACCTTGTCGCGATTGCCACGGTCTTTCATCCATTTACCGATGATGGTTTCCGATTCGCCGCCCTTGTGGCCTGGAACCCAGCGCGAATAGGCGTCCGCCGTATCGATGGCGTTGAGGCCGGCGCCGACGAGAAAACCTCGTTCGACCTGCTCGACCGCTTCGTCGGCAGTCCAGCCGAAGACGTTGCCGCCCAGAACCAGCGGCGCGATGGACAAGTCGGTGCGACCGAGACGACGTTTCTGCAAGGCGTATCTCCGGGATGATTGGGCGGGCAAATGGCGCCCGCGGGCTGAGGGTTGGAGCCTAACCTAGGTCTTGCCTGAACGAGGTCAAAGGCCTGGTGGCCTTTTTCCGCAGAGCCAGCTTCACAAAGGCGCGACCTGCCGCGCCACCTCTTCCAGCCAATGGTCGCGAATGCCCAGCGCCTCGAGATGCTCCAGGGTGCTCAGCACATAGTCCTCGTTGTTGCCGGACTGGCCGACCGCACCGCGCACCACGGCCGCCGCATCTGCAGCGTCGAGCGCTCCGGCATATTGCTCGTGCTGGCGGTCGACAATGTAAACCACCGCGTCGACCGTACCGCCGCCGTCGAGGCGAACCTTGAGCAGACGCTCCAGATAGACATTGGTGACCAGCTCGCGCTCGCGCAGATAGGCCATAACCTCGTCGCGCAAGTCGCCGGGGACGCGGAATGCGAGGCCGACGCAGGACCCGCCACGATCGAGGCCGAGCACCAGCCCCGGCCGCTCGCGCGTGCCGCGATGCACGAAGGAATAGACGCATAGCGAGCGCCGGTAGCCATGCAGGCGGGCACGCTGTGTTTCGACATGCGCGAATCCCGGCCGCCAGATCAGCGAGCCATAGCCAAACACCCAAAAATCGCCCATATCGCCGCGCCTGATTGCAAAAGATGCCAACACCGCACCCGGACCGGTGTTTTTTCCGCCCGTCCCGTCTAACTATTCGTCTGTCCACCTGGCGGAATCGACTACCCGTCCGCAATACCCATGCGTTAACGAGAGCCAAAGCATGACGTCAAGTGACGAACGCCAGCCGAACAAACGTCGCCGCCTGATCTGGCTTGCAGCATTCATCGTCGTGCTGTTCGCCCTCTACAGCGGCGGCTGGTTCTATCTGGCTGACCGCGTCAGGAGCGAGGCCGACAAGGCGGTTGCCACGCTCAACAAGAATGGCGTCGAGGCCGGCTGCGCCAATCTCCAGGTCAGCGGCTATCCCTTGAGCTTTACCGTCTCCTGCGACAACCTCGCCTATGAGGACGATGCCAAGAACATTGCGGCCTCGGCCGGCAGTTTCAACGCAGCCGCCCAGATCATCCAGCCTCTGTCGCCGGTTGCCAATCTGCGCGGCCCGCTCAGGACCTCCGTTCCCGACATGGTGCCGCTGTGGATCGACTGGGACAATCTGCAGGCCAATTTCAAATTGTGGTGGCCGCTGCCGCGGCGGATTTCGCTGGAGGCAGAGGGCCTTTCCGGCCAGACCGATCCGGCCGACGATACCGATCCGGTGCAACTGTTCAGTGCCGGCAAGGCATCAGGTCAGTTGCAGCCCAACGGCGAGGATATCGACTATCTCGGCAGTTTCGGCGATCTCGAGGTCGACCCCGACGCAATTGGAGGGCGCGTGCTTCCGGCGCTCGATGCCAGCGGCGACGTGACATTGAAGAACGGCGTCGCACTGATCGGCACGCAGGTGAAGAGCCTTCGTGGCCAGGCGATCGAAATCCGCAACCTTGACCTGTCGTCGGGGACGGCGCGCATCACCGTTTCGGGACCGCTCTCGGTCGATGCCGAGGGCCTGGTCAACGCCGACCTGATGATCAGGTTGAAGGACCCGAAGGCGGTGGCGGCCATCCTCGGCACCGCCATACCCGAGCAGAAAAGCCAGATCGAGCAGGGTTTTTCTGCCCTGGCGGTGCTCGGCAACGAACCGTCCATGCCGCTGAAGGTGGTCAGGGGCAAGGCCTCGCTCGGCTTCATTCCGCTGGGCAAGATCAAGCCGGTCGAATAGCTCAGCCATGGCAAAACCGGTGAAGCTGCTGAGCGTTGGCGCATTGACGCTGGACACCATCCTGCGCGTCGAGACGCTGCCCATACATCAGGGCAAGTTCATGGCCTCCGACGGCGTCCAGATCGCCTCGGGCATGGCCACCAGCGCCGCCTGCGCTGCCCATCGCCTGGGCGCCGAAGTATCGCTGTGGGCGAGTGCCGGCGACGATGCCGTCGCCGACCAGCTCATCGCCGGCATAGAGGCCGAAGGCGTCGATTGCACCTTCGTGCGGCGCGTCAGAGGTGCCCGCTCGGCGCTGGCCTCGATCCTGGTCGACGCGCATGGCGAGCGCATCATCGTGCCGTTCTATGACAGGCTTGCCCAGGCCGATCCCGATGTCCTGCCGGTCGCCGACCTCATGGCATTCGATGCCGTTCTGGTAGATGTCCGCTGGCCGGGTGCGGCGGCACTCGCCCTGAAGGCGGCGCGCGCCATCAGCCGTCCGGCGATCCTCGATGCCGACACCGCGCCGCTGGAGGTCCTTGAGCAGTTGTTGCCGCTCGCTACGCACATCATCGCTTCGGAGCCGGCAGCGCGCATCGTCTGCGGCCAGGCGCTCGATCCGGAAACGGCTTGCGCCGATCTCGCCAGCCGCACCGACGCTTTTGTCGCAGTGACAGGCGGCGCGGCGGGCAGTTGGTGGCACGACCGTCGCGCTGGCTGCGTGCGCCATGTCGCGGCGCCGAAAATCAAGGCGGTCGACACGCTCGCCGCCGGCGATGTCTTTCACGGCGCCTTCGCCGTCGGGCTGGCGGAAGCCATGCCGGTCGAGCAGGCTTTGCGGTTTGCCAGTGCGGCCGCGGCGCTCAAATGCCTGCGCTTCGGCGGCAGGCTTGGGGCGCAGAACCGAGCCGAGACGCTGGCCATGGTTGCGCAGACCTGGCCTGCCTGAGACAGACCTAGCCCTTCGCGGGGTGCTCGACCGCCTGACGGCCGAAATCGGGAACGTCGATGTCCTGGCCGGCTTCGATGATCGAGCGGCGCACGGCGCGGGTGCGGGTGAACAGGTCGAAGAGTTTTTCGCCGTCGCCCCAGCGGATTGCGCGCTGCAGCGACGCCAGATCTTCCGAGAACCGCGCCAGCATTTCGAGGATGGCGTCCTTGTTGTGCAGACAGACATCCCGCCACATGGTCGGGTCGGAGGCGGCAAGGCGGGTGAAGTCGCGGAAGCCGGAAGCCGAATATTTGATCACTTCGGATTTGGTCACTGACTGCAGATCATCGGCGGTGCCGACGATGTTGTAGGCGATGATGTGCGGCAGATGCGAGACGATGGCCAGCGTCATATCGTGATGCTGGGGATCCATCGTGTCGATGTTGGCGCCGCAGCGCCGCCAGAACTCCGACAGCCTCTCCAACGCGTCCGGGTCGGTGTCGGGCAGCGGCGTGAAGATGCACCAGCGATTGTCGAACAGGTCGGCGAAACCGGCGTCGGGGCCGGATTTTTCTGTGCCCGCCAGCGGGTGGCCGGGAATGAAATGGACACCTTCAGGCACATAAGGCTGCACTTGCGCAATGACAGACGCCTTGGTCGAGCCGACATCGGTGAGGATCGCGCCCGGCTTCAGCGCCGGCGCGATTTCCTCGGCAACCGCGCCGGACGATCCAACCGGCACCGAAATGATGACCAGGTCGGCATCGCGGACAGCTTCTCTCGCATCGGTGCTATAGCTATCGCCCAGCCCAAGCTCCTCGGCCCGTGCCAGCGTCGCCGCACTGCGGGTCGAGATGGATACGTGGCGGGCGAGGCCCTCGCGGCGGATGACGCGGGCCAGCGACGAGCCGATCAGGCCGATGCCGACCAGCGCGATCTTTTCAAACATCGGTGATGTCATGGTTTCTAGCTTTTCAGGAATGTCGTGAGAGCGGCGACAACGCCGCGATTGGCCTCTTCGGTGCCGACGGTCATGCGCAGCGCATTGGGAAAGCCATAGCCCGAAACGCGCCGCAATATATAGCCGCGCGCCGTCAGATAGTCGTCCGCCGCCGCCGCCGAATGTTTCTGGTCCTCGGGAAAATGAATGAGGATGAAATTGCCGACGCTGGGCGTCACCCGCAACCCAAGCTTTGTGAATTCCTCACTCAGCCAGGCCAGCCAGGTCTCGTTGTGCGCCACGCTGCGCTCGACATGGGCGCGATCGCGAATGGCGGCGATGCCGGCCTCGATCGCCGTCGCATTGACGTTGAAGGGGCCGCGCACGCGGTTGATGGCGTCGACGATGTGCATCGGCGCATACATCCAGCCGATCCGCGCCCCGCCAAGGCCGATCTTGGAGAAGGTCCGGGTCATCACCACGTTCTCTGCGCTGCCGACCAGTTCGATGCCGGCCTCATAGTCGTTGCGGCGAACATATTCGGCATAGGCCGCGTCGAGCACCAGAAGCACGTTCTTCGGCAGTGCGGCATGCAGACGCCGCACCTCCTGGAATGGCACATAGGTGCCGGTCGGATTGTTGGGATTGGCGAGGAACACGATCTTGGTGAGCGGCGTGACGGCGGCCAGGATGGCGTCGATATCGGCGCGCTCGTCTGTTTCCTTGATCGTCACCGGAACGGCGCCCGCCGACTGGATGTAGATCTTGTAGACCATGAAGGCGTGCTCGGTGATGACGGCCTCGTCGCCGGGCGCCAGATAGGTCTGCGCCAGCAGGCCGAGGATTTCGTCGGAGCCGTTGGAGCAGATGATGTTCTGCGGGTTGAGGCCATGCACCTCGGCGATCGCTTCGCGCAGCCGCCTGGCGGTGCCATCTGGATAGACGTCAAGCTTTCCGGCAATCTCGCGCGCGGCTTCGATCGCCTTCGGCGAGGGCCCGAGCGGGTTCTCGTTGGAGGACAGCTTGTGGACCTTGGCGACGCCGGCAGGCGCCGTGCTCTTGCCCGGCACATAGGCGTCTATGTCCATGATGCCCGCGCGCGGGGTTGGACGTGCCTGGTCCGGTGTCTGGCTCATGTCGCAAAATCCGTCGAGAACGCTTCCTGAGGGAAGCCGCAGCGGAAATACAAGCCGTGGCCTGCAATGTCGAGAGGCGACAGCCTCCCGCCCAAGGCAGGCCGTTGACGCCGGCGCGCCACAGCCCTAGAAGGGGAGCGAACTTCCGTGGTGATTTGGCCGGTCGGCTTGCAGCCACGTTAAACAACTTGCTAAAGGGCCGTTTGCATCCTGTAACCGGCTTTGCGACCGCAATGCCGGTTTTTTGTTGTCCGCGCCGGCCGGACACCCGTATCGGCATCGACTTTCGACGAGTGCGATGCGTGGGCTCAAAGTGTGAGATGGATGTCATGGCCGTTCTGCGTGCCCGCAAAACCAACAACGAGGTCGACCAACCGTCGAGCCCGGTTTTGCGTTTTGGATCCGACAAGCCGCTCAAGCTGGACGCCGGTACGCTGCTGTCACCGTTCCAGATCGCCTACCAGACCTACGGCACGCTGAACGATGCCCGCTCCAACGCCATCCTCGTCTGCCATGCGCTGACCGGAGACCAGCACGTCGCCAGCACCAATCCGGTGACCGGCAAGCCAGGCTGGTGGGAAGTGCTGATCGGGCCCGGCAAGATCATCGACACCAATCGTTTCTTCGTCATCTGCTCCAACGTCATCGGCGGTTGCCTTGGGTCCACCGGCCCGGCCTCGACCAATCCCGCCACCGGCAAGCCCTATGGG
>NZ_RZRP01000388.1:0-5818 GCF_003997795.1 Mesorhizobium sp. M7A.F.Ca.US.005.03.2.1
ACGGGGTATGCCGCCGACATCATCGATGGTCCGACGGGCGACTATTGCCGTGTCGTCGGCACCTCCAACCTGGTGCTGAACGACAACATCGTCGATCTGAAGCAGGAGGTTGTGAAGTTGATGGACGAGTCGGTTGCCGTCGCCAACAGCTCGGAGTGGATCAACTCGTCGCGTCCCGTCTTCGTCTGGGCGTCGGAGGCCAAGGTCGCTTGCGGCAAGGCCTATGGCTACCTGAAGACGAACTACAAGGACGAAGACACCCTCAACAAATGCGAGTGTTTTCACGATCGCATGGTCGAGTACATGCACTGACCGGATAGGCGAACCGACGCCTGTTGGCCATCATGACAGCCGACGGATCCTTCCTGAAGGCGGTCGCGGGCGCGATCGTGTTGTTTGGCTTTGTCCAAACGGTCACGCCGGCCAGTGCCAACTGGCTGGAACGACCATCCGTGAAACCACAGCTTTCGTCCGGCCTGAAGCAACCAGTGCGCTGTGATCCGGCCACGGAGTGGACCCGGCAGGCTTTCAAGGCATTTGCGAGTTGCCAGGCATCGATCTATGGCCTGGAGCCGATGCTGGCGCATGCGGTGATGGAGATCGAAAGCGGCTTCGATCCCGACGTGCAAGGCGGTGACGGCGAAGTCGGCCTGATGCAGGTGATGCCGGCGACGGCCAGGATGCTCGGCTTTCGAGGTTCACTGGACGATCTGAGCGCGCCGGCGGCCAACATCGCGCTGGGGGTCAAATATCTTGCACAGGCCAACAAGCTCGCCGCGGGTGATCTCTGCACCACCGTCATGAAGTATCGCGCCGGGCACAATGAAAGCCGGTTCTCGGCCCTTTCAGTCCGCTACTGCCAGCGTGCGCGGGCAATCCTGGCAAGGGAAGGGATCGAAGTGACCGGGCCTTTGCCGGTGGCGACGTTCGGCTTTTCCGCATTTTCGCCAGGCGAGGAGGGTGGAGCCCCTGCCCAGGCAAAGGGCGTCTGCGTGCGCCGCGTGTTCGTGCCCGGGCCGCGATACATGAAATGCGCCGACTATCGAAGTGCCGGGCAAGCAAGGCAGATCAGGGCGCTCAGAGGCAGGCTGTTCGGCGGCTAAAAGAACTACAGACGGCACTGCAAGTCCGCCGTAACATGCGTTGAAGACCAGACCGGGAACAATATCCGGCGGCACATAGGGGTGGAGCATTCATGGAAGCTGGCCGACAGGTCCACCGTCCGCGGACATGGGCAATCGCCTTGGCGCTCGCCGCGATCGTGTCGGGCTGCCAGTCGAAGGGCGGCGTGTCCGAAGTGCTCGATCCGGCGGCGGTTACCGCGCCTGCCGGGCAGAACGGCGCCGCCGGTGCCGGTCCCGTCCAGGCGACCCAGTCGCTGGGCACCGGGTCGACCAAAGTCACGATGCTGCTGCCGCTGTCCGCCCCTGGAACGGCCGGGGAAAACGGCAGGAAGATGCTCGATGCGACCAAGCTGGCGATGACGGATATCGGCAACGGATTGCTGGCGCTGACGGTAGAAGATACCAAAGGCGACAGCGCACTGGCCGGCAAACTGGCGGTTACGGCCATTACGACGGGGTCTAAAGTCGTCATCGGCCCGACCGAGCTGCCGGCGGCCCAGCATATTGCCACGCTGTCGGGGTCGAAGCGGCCACCGGTTCTGGCGCTCGCCGACAATTTCGCCGGCGGCCCCGGGGTCTATGCCGTGCTCCTTGGCGAAGCGGACAGCGCCGCCGCGGGCGCCGCGGGACTGGCCGCGAAAGGCAGCAAGAAGTTCGTACTGCTTGTCGCGGATGGCCCAAACGCCGGCGCCATGGAGAAGCGGGTCGCAAACAGCCTCAGCATCTACGGCGCGGCGCTCGCGGTCACTCTCCGATATTCTGCCGGCGACGGCGCGAAGACGGTCGACGAAATGGGCTCACTCGTGGACGCCCCTGACGCCGTCATCGTCGCCAGCGGCAATGGCAGTCCGTCGCCTGTCCTTGCCGCCCTCAAATCGAAGGGCATTCCGGGAAAGACGATCTCCGTCGTCGGGACGAACCGTTGGCTGGAGCACCCCATGGATCCGCTCTTCGAGGGGGCGTTTGTCGCCACGCTCGATCCAGGCGAAACCGGGCCGATCGCCGACCGCTTCAGGACGACATACAACTATCCGGCTGACGTCAATGTGGCCTACGCCTATGATATGGTTGCGCTGACGGCAGGGATTGCCAGCGCGGTCGGGCCCGATGGTTTCAGCAAAAAGGTTCTTGAGAATCCAAACGGCTTTCGGGGGTCGACCGGCCTGTTCCGGTTTCGGGCCGACGGATCCAGCCAACGCTCGATGCCGTTCTATCGGATTGAAAAAGGTGCGCTCAAGCTGGTTGCCAAATCGACGTCGGGTTTCTGACCGGCGTAAATCCCTGAGATCCTGTTCAAGCTGATGGCCAGGCCGGGCCGCAGCCGCTTGGCGATCGCACTTGGAAGCCTCCTGCTCCTGGCGGGGATACTGCTGATCATTCAGGGCGGGGCGTTGCTTTCGGTCGATCGGCCTGTCCGTGCCCGGTCGCGGGATGTTGACGATACCCAGCCTGTCCGACCGGTTGCACCGGTTGCCGGCGCACAACGCCTGGAGCCGGCGCGCAAGGTTGCTCAAGACCTGATCGCTCCACCACGGCTTGATCCCGCTGAGATCGAACGGGCCGAGCCCCGTCCGCCGCTCAGCGAGCTCGGTCTCGCCGTGCCCCCGAAAACGCCGATGCCCAGGGATTGGCGGGAGGTCTTGCTCTACCGCCCGGTTGTCACATCATCGGCGATGTTCGAAGCCATGGGCCGCAAGGTGTTCATCAGCGGAGTGCGAGGCATCGATCTCGACAGCTCCTGCTCGTTTCATGACGTCACCTGGCCTTGCGGCGTACGCGCCCGCGCCGTTTTCAATTCCTGGCTGAGGGGACGCGCGCTGCACTGTTTCGTACCGCCGGACGTCGAGCGTTTTGCCGTCGCCGCACCGTGCAGGCTGGGCAAGCAGGATGTTGGCGCCTGGCTTGTCTCCAACGGCTGGGCCACGGCGCTGCCGAGCGGCATCTACGGCAAGGCGGAGGCGACAGCCAGGGACGCGGAGATGGGCATGTTCGGCCCGGCACAATAGGCTGTCATTCAATCCCTGATGTTTTGTTTGTTAACCGCCACGGGCGCAGCCTTGATGGGGTCATCGCGCAATCGATTAAATTGCAATGTTCCTTGAAACTGAAATTGCAACACACCGGCCTTATACAAGCCCATCCACAGGAGATCGGCCAGTGACAAAGACTATGGCGAGCACCACCGACCAGGCATGGAAAGGCGTCGCTTTGCTGACCTTTCTGGGAACCGCTGCAATCCTGGGCGTTTCCGTCGGTCTCAATTATCTGCTTCTGTTCTCGGAGGCGCTGACGCCATTTGGGCGCAGCATGGTCACGGCAATCCTGTTGCCTGTCGTTCTTGGTGTTCCGCTTTTTCTGTTCGTTGGATTGAAACAGATCGAGCTTCGTCGCTATCGCCGGGAACTCGACAAGTCGGCAACCTTCGACACCACGACCGGCTGCCTGAACGGAGCGGTCTTCACGTCGATGGTCGAAAAAAGAACCGCAAGGCCGTCGGTGCCGGGGCCGAAATCCGGCGCCTTCCTGGTCATCCATTCGGAGCATCTGCGGTCCATCAACCTGCGCTTTGGTCTTGAATGGGGCGATCAAGCCTTGCGGCTCATAGCCTCAACCATACAATCGTCAGTGCGCGCGGAGGATCTGGTTGGACGTATGGGGACGTCGATGTTCGGGGTTTTCCTCGCCGGCGCGACCGAAGCAGAAGCCAGGGAAATCGGCGAGCGTATCAGGGCGCGCATCGCACAAGTCTATTTCGCGCCAAAAGGCACCGAGGATGCCTTGACGGTCAAGGTCGGCGGCGTGGTGTTCGAGAACCAGGTGGAGTTCGCGGACATGTTCCGGTCCGCCGAGCAGCGCATGGCCGGCGTCCGGGACGGAGCGGCGTTTGAGCTGACGCATCTCCATAGCTGATAGTCGCCGGGAAGCAGAGCCATTCGGAACCCAGGGGAAGTGTCGGATGCGGCCGCCGTCACGCGGCCGCCGCGGTAACCCGTGAAGACGCCGCCCAGGTTTCGGCGATGGCGACGATCGCCGCGTTGATCGGTCCGCTCGGGATCGCCGGCATCACCGAGGCGTCGACGACAAAGGCATTGTCGAAGCCGTTCAGCCGCAAGTCGGGATCGACGATGGCCTCGGTGTCAAGACCCATCCGGCAGGTGCCGGCCGGATGGTGATGGGTGGAAGCAGCCCTGGCGATGAAAGCATCGAGTTCGGCATCGGACTGAACCGGTGCGCCTGGCAGGATCTCCGTATCGCGCCATTCGTCCAGGGCCTCATGATGGCCGACCATGCGCGCCCGCTTCAACGCCATCCTGAATGTCGCGCGATCGTGTTCGGTTTCCAGATAATGCGGATCGATGACCGGCGTATCGTTGCGGCCCGGCCCGCTCGGTGTGATGCGCCCGCGGCTTGTCGGATGAGTGACGCCGCAAAGGATGGTAAAGGCCGAGCCATAAAGCGGGGCATTCAGGCCCTCGGCCGCCGACGGAGCGACGACGCAGGCGAGCACGATATCGGGACTTCCCATGGAGCGGGTCGGGTCGTCGCTGTGCAGATACATCAGCGATTCGGAGTGCTGCAGGCGGGAAGGCGGCACCGGCTTTTTGGTGCTGTAGACATTTCCAAGAGCCAGCAGATGATCCTGCAGGTTGCGGCCCACCTCGCTGCGATCGGCAAGGCAGCGTATGTCAGCCTGCTTCAGCGTATCCGGGCAACCAATGCCCGACCGCATGAGGATGAGCGGCGTGGACACGGCGCCGGCGCAAAGGACAATCCGGTCGGCACAGAGCGTTCTGTTCTGGCCCTCGCAGACCACGCTCACGCCCGTGACCCTGTGGCCGTCCAGAACCAGATGCTCGACCTCGTGGCCGGTGAGCAAGGTCAGGTTCGGCCGCGCCATGACCCGCGGCGGCAGATAGGCGTCGGCGACGCTCAGGCGCTTGCCGTCGCGTATGTTGAGTGAATTGGGGCTGGTGCCGACCAGCTCGCCGCTGTTGTGGTCGCTCAGGGCGGGGGCCCCCATGGATCGCCCGGCGGCGATGTAGGCACGCACGACCGGACTGACCTCGGCGTCCGGCAGATAGACGTCCAGCGGGCCGCTCTTGCCGCGTGTTGGCCCGTCGAAGGCGGTGAAGGCTTCGCTGCGGATGAAGCCCGGCAACAACCCCCGATAGGACCAGCGCTCGCCGCCGGCTTGCACCCAGGGTTCGAAATCATCGGGATGGCCGCGCACATAGGCCATTGCATGCAGGCAGCTCGAGCCGCCGACGATTTTGCCGCGCGGCCATTCATGGACGCGGTTGGCGGTGAAGGGCTGGGGCACGGTCCGGTAGCTCCAGTCGTAGGCGCGGCCCTGGAGCATCGTCCATTTCAGCGGGTCGGCGATGTCGGGATCGGCCGGCATCGTCCCGGCCTCGATGAGGCCGACCTGGCACGACCGGTCTTCACTGAGACGGCTGGCAACAACCGAGCCAGCGGATCCCGCGCCGATGACCAGCACGTCGAAATGACGTTTCAATTTGAAATTCCCCGCACAGGCTCGATGTCAGAGGTGATGCGATCACGCGGCAAAGGCGCCGGCATTCGACCGTTCCATGATCTGTCTCTGCACCGACAGAAGGTGCGCGCGCATTGCGGCCTCTGCCGCTTCGGGGTCGCGCTGCGAGATCGCTTCGGCGATCAGGCGATGCTCGCCG
>NZ_RZRP01000389.1:0-5813 GCF_003997795.1 Mesorhizobium sp. M7A.F.Ca.US.005.03.2.1
ATCCAAGCGAGTTCGATCCGCGCAAATATTTGACACCGGCCATGGCCGCCATGCGCAAGCTCTGCAAGGAGCGCTTCGAACAGTTCGGCACCGCCGGCAACGCGCAGAAGATCAAGCCGCTGCCGGTCGCCGAAATGGCCAAGCGCTACAAGTCGGGCAGTCTGGACCCGAAGTTCGGCTGAGCTGAACGCTGGTATCGAGGGCAGGAGCGCGGCAGCGCCCTGCCCGTTTACCGAACACTATTGAAGCGTCCGCGCCGGCTGACCGGCGTGGTCGCGCGCGATGCCGGCGTCGGCATCCTCGGCGCCAAAAGCACGGTCGAGGCCCGTCGCCACGACCGAGACCCTGAAGCGGCCTTCCATGCCCTTGTCGAAGATGGCGCCAACGATGATGTCGGCATCCTCGTAGACCTCTTCGCGGATGCGGGTGGCGGCCTCGTCGACTTCAAACAGGGTCATGTCCCTGCCACCCGATATCGAGACCAGCACGCCCTTGGCGCCTTTCATCGACACTTCGTCGAGCAGCGGGTTGGCGATCGCGGCTTCGGCCGCCTTCATCGCGCGGCCTTCACCGGAAGCCTCACCGGTGCCCATCATGGCGCGGCCCATGTCGCGCATCACGGATTTGACATCGGCGAAGTCGAGATTGATCAGGCCTTCCTTGACGATGAGGTCGGTGATGCAGCTGACGCCGGCATAGAGCACCCGGTCGGCAATGACGAACGCATCGGCGAAGGTGGTCTTGGCATCGGCGATCCTGAACAGGTTCTGGTTCGGGATGACGATCACCGTGTCGGCGCTCTCGCGCAGCCGCTCGATGCCTTCTTCGGCCATCTGCATGCGGCGCCGGCCTTCAAAGGTGAACGGCTTCGTGACGACGCCAACCGTCAGGATGCCGGCTTTGCGCGCCGCCTGGGCGATGATTGGAGCCGCACCGGTTCCCGTGCCGCCGCCCATTCCGGCGGTGACGAAACACATATGCGTGCCGGCCAGATGATCCATGATCTCGTCGAGCGATTCCTCGGCCGCGGCGCGGCCGATCTCGGGAAGCGATCCGGCGCCCAGCCCTTCGGTGACATGAGCGCCAAGCTGGATCAGCCGCGTCGCCTTGGACATGGTCAGCGCCTGCGCGTCGGTGTTGGCGGCGATGAATTCGGTACCCTGAAGCTGCTCGGCGATCATGTTGTTGACGGCATTGCCGCCGCCGCCGCCGACGCCGATAACGGTGATCTTGGGTCTCATCTCGGAGATTTCGGGCTTCTTGAACTCGGCCATGCCTGTTTCTCCTTCGTCAATTGCGCGCGCTTCACGACCCACCCGCAGACTGCCTTGGGCATATTGCAATCGAGCGGCATGACGCGAATCAGTCCGTTGCGATGGGTACCCCAAAAAGCCAGACAGCGGCCAGAGGTGCAAGTGCATGCGAGGTCAAGATTTGTGATGACCGTTTTGCACAGCGTGGCTCGGGCGCTGCGTGCGCCAGATCTTACCGCAGCGAGCTCGCCGCTCCCGCCGATAGCGGCTGCGCGCTGGTTTACCGGCTCGTGCTTGGCATTCCGCCCTCCAACCTCTATGTTGCGATCGCAGATCGCGCAATTGGTTTTGAAATGCCTCCCGACATACCAGCTAGTGACTTGAAAAAATAAGGAAAAGCGCTTGGCGACAGCCACGTCTGTTTTCCTAAAACTCACCAGCTATTTTTACCAGGGACGTGCGGCCGGTCAGGCTGCGGCACCTTCGAAAACCAGAGGTTTTAAATTGAGCGATGCAATTGCGGACGTTTTGAACTGGCTTGAAAGCAGAACCGACATCCAGAGCCTGAGGGCGGCGGTGTGCGACCTCAACGGCATCATGCGCGGCAAGCGCATTCCCGTCGAGCAGGCAAGAAAGGCGCTGGAAGGCAAGCTGCGCATGCCTTTTTCGCTGATCGGACTGGATGTCTGGGGCGAAGACATCGAAGGCAACAGCCTGGTTTTCTCGACCGGCGATGCCGATGGACTGTGCCAATGGACCGGGCGCGGCATTCTGCCGGTGGCCTGGACGGCGCATCCGACGGCACTTGTCCCGCTGTGGCTTGCCGACGAAAGCGGCGCGCCCTATCTCGGCGACCCGCGACGGGCGCTGGCCCGCATCCTCGATCGCTACAAGGTCCTGGGCCTGACCCCGGTCGCGGCAACGGAACTCGAATTCTACCTCGTCGATCCGCAATCGCAACGGCCGGTCGGCCCTGTCTCGCCGGTGACCGGACGCCGGCTCGATTCCGACGCGGCGCTGTCGATCGACGAAATCGACGATTTCGAATCCTTCATCCATGACGTCTACGAGGCCTGCCGGACGCAAGGCATTCCCGTCGACACGGCCATCGCCGAAAACGGCGTCGGTCAGTTCGAGATCAATCTGAACCATGTCGCGGACGCGTTGCGGGCGGCTGACGATGCGGTGCTGTTCAAGCGCACGGTGAAGGGCATTGCCCGCAAGCACGGCTTTGCCGCCTGCTTCATGGCCAAGCCCTATGGCGACCGGGCGGGCAACGGCTTTCACGTTCATTTCAGCCTGGTCGACGGTGAAGGACGCAACGTCTTCGACGACGGCACCGACCAGGGCTCGGAGACCATGCGCCATGCAGTCGGTGGCCTGCTTGCGGCAATGGCCGAGAGCACGCTGGTGTTCGCGCCGCACTTCAATTCGTACCGCAGGCTGCGCCCAAGATCCTATGCGCCGACTGCGGTCGCCTGGGGCTATGAGAACCGCATGGTCGCGATCCGCATTCCGGGCGGGCCGACCGCTGCTCGCCGTATCGAGCACCGCGTGTCGGGAGCCGACGCCAACCCCTATCTGGTGCTCGCGGCCATATTGGGCGCCGCGCTGACCGGCATCGAAAGACAGTTGTCGCCAGGTGATCCGATCGGCACAGACGGCCAGGGACTTCCGCCGGCAAAGCTGCCGCCGGACTGGGCATCCGCGATCGCCGCCTTCGAGAGCGGGACGCATGTGGCGGAGATTTTTCCAGCCATCCTGCGCGACTCCTTTGTGGCCTGCAAACGCCAGGAGCTGAACACGTTCGCGCTCAATGTCAGCGATTTCGAGATCGAGACATACCTCGAGAGCGTCTAGATCGGGTTACGCCAGTACGGCCAAGCTGGCGCGCATCGGCCAATCATGTCCTGGCGGCCGCGATACGGTCGGCAGGCCTCGGGCTTCCTGCGTACCGAACCCTAATCGCGTCAGGCAGGCTCGCGCCAGGGCCGCATTGCTGTCGATGACGACCAATCCATTCACGTCGTTGAGGCTGGCGGCCACCACCGACAGTTCGGTGCAGCCGAGCAGGGCGGCATCGGCGCCGGTCGCTTGCGCGATGTCGAGCGCGCGCTCGGTTTCAACCGCCGCATCCGCGATCGAACCCGCCTTGACGAGGCTGATCGCGCTGTCGACGCACGCCTGAAATTCGGTGTTCGCGGGAAGGCAGATCTCAAATCCCGCCGCCGACATCCTGTCCTGATAGAAGCCGGAGGCCAGCGTGCCTTGGGTGGCGAGAACAGCAACCCGGCCCCGCTCCAGGCTACGACGCGTCTCCGCCACCACGGCGTCGCCGATATGGATGATTTCCGCGCGCGAATTCGCCGCCAGTTGGTCGTACCAATGATGGGCGGTGTTGCACGGCATCGCGACGCAGGCGACGCCGAGCGCATTGAGCGTCGCGACCGCGGCTTTCAAAGGCGCCAGCGGGCCGTCATGGCCGGCAAGGATGGCTTCGGTCCTGTCGGGCAGCTGCGGTACGCTGAGGATCACGGCAGGCACATGTTCGTTGTCTCTGAACGCCTGGGTCATCCGGGTCAATTTGAAGTAGAAGTCAGCCGATGCAAGCGGCCCGAGGCCGCCGATAATGCCGAGCTGGGGACGGATGCTGTCGTCGATCATCCGGCAGGCTCGGCTTCGAGCTGTCCCGAGACGGTTTCAGGCTGTGTCGCCTCCCTGTGGCTGGGAGCGATCATTGCCGTGCTCGCTGCGACGGTGCAGACGCTGGCCAGCGTCATGAACGTGTCCACGGCCGCATCCACCGCGACGAACAAAGCGAACGCCGCCTCGAAGGGAAGCTTCAGGTAGCCGCAGACGATGGACATCTGCGACAGGATGAGCAGGCTGCCCATGCCGCCGGTGGTGAGGGCGAGAAGCGCCGAGATGATGCCGACGAGCACGAGGTCGGGGACTGCAAGCGGATGGCCGTAGAGTTGGGCGATGAACAGCGCACCCGAAGTGTAGAGCAGCGCCGGGCCTGTACGCAGCAAAGCCGCCTGCAGCGGCACCAGCAGTTCCACGACCACCAGGCTGAACCGCAGGCGCTCGCTCAAAAGGTTGATGACCCACGGCAGCGAGGCGACCGTAGAGCGTGTGGTGATGGCCACCATGAGAAGGGGCTGGCAGGTCTTGATCGTCGTCCAGTAGCTTCGTCGCGACCGGATGGCGATAATGGCAAAGGCGCCGGCAACGAATATGAGGCAGGAAAGACCCATCACCAGCAGGTAACCGCCCATCAGCGTGAGCGGCTTGGTTCCGGTCGACGCGGTCTGGTCCGCGATCAGGATGAAGGTTGCAAAGGGCAACCCCCAGATGAACCAGTTGGTCAGCACCGTACAGGCCCTGTAGACCGCGTTGAGCGCCTGCGTCAGGCTCATGGACGAGGGCTGGGGAATCTTCCCCATCGCGAGCCCGAAAAGCAGGCAGAACAGCAGAACCTGGATGGTCTGTCCCGAGGCCAGCGCATTGAAGACGTTGTTCGGCACCAGGTCGAGCAGGATCGAATGCCCGGGATCCCCATTGGAGGGCGGCGGCTGGAACGGGAAGGCGAGATCGGTGGACACGCTGCCTTGCGAATTGATGAACTCGCCAAGCTCGATGCGCGACTGGGGATTCTCGATCTGGCCCGGCTGCAGGATCAGCGACAAGGTGCCGCTCACCAGCACGGCCAGGAACGACACGACCAGCACGGCCATACCCACCTTACCGAGGTAGCGGACCGATTTCGGGTCCTGGACCATCGCCGTGATGGAGAAGATGACCGATGAGACCAAATAGGGCAGGACGACCATCTTGAGGAAATTCAGGTAGAGTTGTGCGACAGGGCTGATCGCATGGGCAAAGTCTGGATAGTAGAGGCCGCACAGGATTCCTGCAGCAATCATCGCAATCGTCGTCACCGGCGATCGCAAGATACGCCTTGCCACGAGGCGCCAATCGAAAGGCAGGGGTCCGGCTACGTCGGAGATGGCCATTGTCAGGCTTTGCTCCCCAGGCGATAGCGGGCGATGATCTCGTCCGTGTTGAGAATCTGCTGACCCCGCGCGAGGTCGAGATACAGATCGACAAAGGCCGCGAGATGCGGATTGTCCGGCCGCACGCCGACTGCGATCGTATCGACCTTGTCGGTCAGCGTGATGGAGCGCGCTACGACTGTCATCGACGGATCGTCGACCATCAGCTTCTTGATCTCGAAATCATCGCGATAGGCCATGTCGATCGTCCCGTTTCGGATCGCATCGATGATCAGATCCCAGCTTGCCAAGCGATGGATTTGCGCATGTGGGAAAGTCGTGGCCGCATAAGTGGCGAAGGAAGAGCCCTCGATCACGCCGAGATCGCCTGAGAAATCACGGACAATCTGTTCTGGCGGCTTGCCTTGCGCGATACGCGCCAGGTTGAGGCGGTTGGCGATCAGCCCTTGCCGCAGCATGGCGTAGGGGCGGGAATAGATGATCGACCGGCCGCGCTGAAGCGTCCTGCTGAGCTTGCCAATCGCCATGTCGGCCTGTCCGGAAC
>NZ_RZRP01000038.1:0-16876 GCF_003997795.1 Mesorhizobium sp. M7A.F.Ca.US.005.03.2.1
CCCTGCATGTAGTAGAAATAGCGGTCCTTCGAGGCCTCGGCCGGAAAGGTCAGCGGCACCAGAACGACGAGCGCCGCCATGACCAGGACGCGTGCCGACACCGGCCAGCCGATTTTCCGATCGATCCGGAACAGAAGCATCGCCACCCCGATGCCGAGCCCCAGGGCAATGACGACCGGCGCGATCAGATGGAGGTAGGAGCCGAGCAGGAAACGATACACTTCCGGGTCCCTCGACACGAAGACCGTGTCGTAGAAGTGCAGCGAAAATCCTTTCAGCCGGAACTTGATCGCCGAAACCACGGTGACGAAGGCAATGCCCATCCAGGCGAGGTAGCCGGAAAAGGCAAGGCGCCCCGAAGCCAGGAACAGAAGTCCGGCAAGGGCAGCCACCAGCGCCAGCGAGAACGGCACCGACAGCCATTCGTGCTCGGCCCGTCCGGCGGCGAAGACGCCTGCAAGGCTGACCACGGCCAGCGTCAGCGGATGGCAGAGCACCCGTCCAAGACCTTGAAGCTGAACCACAGATTTTCCCACGAAGATGCCTGAGCATAGTTTCGGGAAATTCTTCGATTATTTGCGGGCTAAGAACAAATGTATAGTGGATTTAACCTTAACTCGGCTGGTCGGGATTGTCCGGTGCGCGCCAGCGCTCGCGCGGGGCCGCCCCGAAAGGTGCCTGGCCCCGCGGTGCTTCGATCAGTAATGGTGCCAGTGGCGCCAGTGATGATGCGGATGCCAGACGTAGGCCGGACCGTGCCAGTAGTGGTAGCGCGGGCGCACGACGACGACGCCGTTCGGCACGCAGCGGCCCCATCTGTTAGGGTGCCAGCCGATGCCGCAGCCCCAGCGGACATGCTCGACCAGTGCCGGGGTGGCTGGCTTGGCAACGGACACGATGGGCATTGCGCTGGACGCGGAGGCTGTCACGACAGTTCCACCGATGGCCAGGATAGCGGTTGCTGCATAGTTTTTCAGGCGACTCATAATTGGACTCCGAGTGCTTTCGACGATGAAGATGGCCGTCCTGTATGGTGCACAGGGCAGGCTTGTCCCTTCGCATCGTTAAACGGCGTCTCCGGCCTTTTCCGTCGGTCGTCATGGCGATTTTTTTGGCGTAACGGTGGCGCGGCGTTCCATATGGCGCAGCAACGCCTGTGCCAGCACGCTCCGGTTTTCAGGCGATGTGCTCGCCGCGAAGTCGACAATGGCCTGTTCAAGCCGGCTGCGCACCGTCACATCGGCATTGCGTGCCCGTTCCAGGGCGGCGGACAAGGCGGCCTTGTCCATGACAGGCTGCTGCAACAGGTCCGCTGCCTCCTGCCTCGCCTGCTGGCCATCGAGAATGATCTGACTGGACTGCACGCGAGCCTGGCGCAGCGCCTCGCGGAACGCCTTGCGGTCCTGGTTGGCAAGCTGTCGGCCAGCCGATTCCAGCGAGACAGCCGCGCCCGCTTTGGCATTTCTCAGCCAGACCGCGCCGCCGACGAATGCGCCCGCAAGAAAGACGTTCAGCACCACGGAAGTAATGACCAGACCACGGATCCAGCGCGGGCTCATAGGTTTTCCTCACCGTTCTCGGCATCCGGGCCGGCATCGCCAAACGCCGTTACATCGGTATCCAGCACATAGTGGTCCGGCTGGACCTCCGGCGTGACGATGGTCACCAGGGCCAGTCCTGCCACGGCACCGGCCAGACCAATGCCGGCAAGTCCAAGTCCCAGCCACCAGAACCACTGACGCCGGCGCTGGACGAGGTGCCGGCCGGCAGCCTGCAGAATGCTGCTGTGCAGTGCCTTGTCCGGGGCGTCGACGCGGTAGCTGTCGAGCAGCGCGTCAAGTGTCCCGGCCTGCCTCAAGATGGCCTCGCCCGCGTCGCTTGCGGCAAAGACCGTGCCGGCCATTCGCTCGGCCTCGGGCCATCGCCGCAAGTCGCCGCCATAGGCCTGCGCCAAGGCGGCAAAGCGCCTGGCATCCATTGCGGGTTCGTTCCTGGACCCTTCAGCCATGTGTCTCCCCCTTGCCCGTCGGCGCCGAGCGCCAGGCGGCACCAGCAAGGCGCAATGGCCGTGCTGCGTTGCTGCTTGCCCGGCGTTTACTCATCGGCGCCATCCTCCGCCAGGATCGCTTGCAGCGACCGCCGGCCGCGCGCGAGCAGGCTTTCCAGGGCATCGACGCTGATCTGCAGTGTCGCTGCCGCCTCGATATTGGACATCTCCTGATAGTAGACCAGAACGATCGCTTCGCGCTGGCGCGGCGCTATGGCTTGCAGCGCCCGTTCGACCCGATGGGCTTCTTCCTCGGAATGAGCATCGGGAAGCGGCGCAGGATCGGCGACGTCCGGCAGGTCGCCGGTCACCCACTCGCGCCTGCGACGCAGCCGGTCGTAGCAAAGGTTGAGCGTCACCCGGTGGATCCAGCTGTCGAAGCGCGCATTGCCGCGCCGCCAGCTCGCGGCATGGCGCCAGATCCGCACGAAGGTTTCCTGCGCGACATCCTCGGCCTCCGCCGCATCGCCGAGCATGCGCACGGCAAGCGCCAGGATACGCGGCAGCTTGCGCGCGACGAGCGTTTGCACGGCTGCCGGCTCGCCGGCGCCGACACGGCGAACCAGCTCCTCGTCCGGATCCGCAGCCATCAGTCGGCGCACTCCCGATGTTCATCGCGCGTCATTGCCTCTTGGTCATTGCTCTTGCTTGGGAGCGGTTTTGTGGCCCGGCAGTTCGTCGGCTGTCAGAATGCCATCGGCATTCTTGTCCAGCCGGGCGAAGCGCTTGGCGAAGAAGGCATCGAGTTCGGCGCGATCGATGAAGCCGTCATGGTTGGAATCGATCCGAGCGAAGGATCTGGCGGCGTCGCCCTTGACGTTGCGCTTCGCCTGAAAGGCCTCCCATTCCAGCAGGCTGATCTTGCCGTCGCCATCCGTGTCGGCCGCCATGATCGCCTTTTCGCGCCGCTTCTGGAATTTGGCCAGCGTGATGTCGGACCTGGTCCCCGACGCGCCTGGCGCGGCAAGTGGCGCGCCGGTCTGCGGTGCAGGCGGGGTCGTTGCCTGGGCAAGAGCCGCAACCGTCTGCAAACTCAAGGCAACGACTAATATCGAACGGCTGATCATGTTGTGCGTCTCCAGCTTGGCGCGATGCAGACGGCTTGTGCCGTCATCGCGCTTCAACCGTTAAACGCCGCGACCCGGAAAATCCGTCGGTCGCGCGTGCTGATCCGTTCGTGCTCGGGTGCGCATCCCGTCGATCGGGATGGAAGGAGCTCTAGTCCGACTGGTCGGCCGCAATCAGTTGTTCGGGCTTGAACCCGGCATGCTGCGGGGTCCACACCTCGCCCTCGCGATTGAACCAGTGGCACAGATACATGCCCGAGGCTGCGCCATCGCTGACCGTCATTCTGGGGCCTCCGGATTTCAGCTTGACCACGTCTCCGGTCTTGAAATTGTTGGGCATTTTTTGACCTCCCATGCTGAGGCCATGAGTTTCACACCAAACCGGGGTCACGACAATGGCAGATCTGCCAGGCCGGCGCCGCAATCCTTTGCGCCAGATGCGAAGGGGTAGACGACAAAAAGGAGGAGAAATGGTGCCGCTTGCGTGACTCGAACACGCGACCCCCGCATTACGAATGCTGTCCATACACGAATAGCGTGCTTTAAAAATAAGGCGCGCAACGGATCAATCCATTGATTTCGCTATGTTTTATGGCGAAAGCGTTATAACGTCCCCTGATTGTAAAACAACCTAGGGTGGTGCAACTAAGGTAGTTTTCCTTATTTGCTTCCAGCTCAAGGCCCAACCTGTCAGGAGAGTATCTTGCCGCGTATCAAGCTCACGGAACGTACCATCGAAAAGCTACTTGCTCCCGATCCATCGGGGAAGCAGGTGCTTCACTGGGATGCAGATCTGAAAGGTTTTGGCGTCCTCTGCTCGGGTGTGACGAGCACCAAAACGTTTATCGCGCAGCGCACACTTCCCGACGGAAAGACACGTCGCGTTACGGTGGCAGCCGTCAACGAAATGGCGCTGTCGAAGGCACGCGAGGAAGCTGCCGACATGCTAGTTGACCTTCGCAAGGGAAAGGACCCCAAGGCGCGGTCAATGACGCTGCAAGGGGCGCTGGATGCGTACTTGAAAAAGTATGACGCGAAACTAAGCGCCAACACTGTCTCGAACTACAAGGACAAGGTGGAGAACCATCTGACGTCCTGGCTGGACAAGCCACTCAACTTCATCACTCGTGATGCCGTGGAGAAGCGCCACGGCGAGATTGCCCAGAAGATCGCGCTATCAAATCGCTGGAAGGGCGAGGTGACTGCTAACACGACGATGGCCATCCTTCGTCTTCTCTGGAATTTCGCAGCGGACCAAGACCCGACGCTTCCGCAAAATCCTGTCCGCTTACGGAAGCAGTGGTTTGCTGAAGCGCGGCGCGAACGAATGGTTGAGGCCGACGACATGCCCGCCTTTTACAAGGCTGTCTGCGCTTTGCCCAACCCGGTTGCAGCCGACTACCTACGCTTCATTCTCTTCACAGGGTTGCGCCGACGCGAGGCCGCACTGTTGAAATGGGCGTATGTCGATTTCGACAAAAAGCTGCTTCACATCCCAGCCATCAACACCAAGGCAAAGCGCAAGCTTGACTTACCGATGTCCGACTTCGTTCGGGATTTGCTAGTGGCGCGGCGCGCGGTTGGAAAAGACCCCAACGACTACGTGTTTCCCTCGCACGGCAAGAAGACAGGCTATATCGCGGAGCCGAAATTTCCTCTCGATGCCGTTGCCAAAGCCTGCGGCGTCCAGGTGTCGGTGCACGACTTGCGGCGCACCTTCATCACTGTAGCTGAGGAAACAGAAATCAGCCCCATGGCGCTCAAGGCTCTGGTCAACCACTCGCTGGGAAATGACGTCACGGAGGGGTATGTGCAGATGAGGGTAGAGCGCCTTCGGAGCCCGGCGCAGAAGGTTGCCGACCGGCTCAAAACGCTATGCGGAATTGTTCCCATCGAGGGCGCGAACGTCGTCGCGATAGGCTGAAGCAAAAACGTTCCGCTTGTGGGTTTTGTTTTCCGCCCTTACTGTAACGCTGTAGTCCGTAGGCTGCCTGCTGAGGTGGCATAGGGCCTTTCGGGATCGTGCCCGTATATACGATCCATCCAAACGACAGGCTCTCGTGTGCAAAAAAAATGCGCGCGAGGGCTTTTTGTTGTTCGGCTCCCGCGCGTCCTTGACCAAAGCAAAAAGGATGAGCGCTATGGAATTGAATCTGCATCTCGACAAACGAGCCGACAACCTTGTCGCTGCCGTCGCCGGTGACGATGAGGACCTACTGAATACGGCTCAGACCGCAAAGCTTCTGGGCGTCAGTGTCCAGTGGATTGAGACGGGACGGTCGAAAGGCTACGGCCCGCCCTTCATCCGCATCGGGGCGCGTAACATCCGTTATCGGCGCGACTCCCTGCGCGAATGGTTGAAAGGTCGGGCAGAGTACCGCTCGACGCGCGAATACTAACCCCGGCGCCCAAAACGTGACCAGCCTGCGCAGCTACTTCCTTTTCCTCACCAAACGCCGTGAGCGCATACGTCAGGGCTTGCGGAGCGGCACCGTCTCGCTGCCAAACGAGAACGATTTCTATATCGCCCAATTGTATCGCCACAAGAACGGCAAGCGCTGGTCATTCAAGGTTGGTGACAAGATGATGTCGCTGACGACATCCGAACTCAAGAGCCAAGGGACGTTTCGCTATGCCGTGGCGGACGCGATCGGCGTGCTGCCCCCAATGCGCGCTCCAATCAACCATGAGTTCTGGGTGCGAAACCTAATGGAAAACGCTGTTGAAAAAGAAAACGCCGATCCCTGAAGAGGGACCGGCGCTCAAGAAGGACGTGTGGAACAGAAGGAGCCGGGGTGTCGTGCGGACCGACCCAGGACCAACTCCCAACAACATAGCCGCTCAATTCTAACCAGTAAATAGAATAGAAGCCGGCTAATGAATTTTCCAAAACTTCGCTCGGCCCTCAGCTTCAACTATGACTCTGATGGAATGGTGCGCGATAACCGCGACAACTTCATCACGGCTGTTGTGGCTGCGGCGATTACGGAGCACCCAGAAGGGGCGGACCCTGCGACGCTGCTTGCCTACGCGACCGCGTGGGTTCAAGCCCAGGCGGACCTTACGCGGCCGCACAAGGGCAGATGGCAGTGGAGCGACGATGTCCAACTTGAAAGGTTTCTGACCAAGCAGATTGCCCGTGCCCAGAAGCACGAAGCAAAAATCCGAGCAGGCAGGCAGAAGCGCGGCCTCGTTCCAGGAGTAGCACCAGCTCGCCGCTCCAATCCGATGACGCCGCACGCCGCGACCGAAACGTTGCGACGCGAGTTGATGAAATTCGCGACAGCTCTGCCCTTCTGGAATCCGGTCGAGCAGATGGATGCCTATATCGTGGAAGGTCCCTCACCGGACTCGACTGTTCCCCGGCTGCTCGTAGCGGGCGCTGCTGGGTTGGGGAAGAGCACGATGCTGCTGGAACTGCTCGCCGACCTGTTCAAGTCCAGTGCGGCCCGAGGGGACATGAAGCGCCGCGTCTTCTACCTCTGTCCGACCATAGAGCTGTGCGAGGAGTTGGCCCTTAAGTACAAGGCAATGGGTGGGCGGGGCATTGTGATCCGGGGTCGCACGCATGGGCTGGCCAAAGACCCAGAGAACACGCCCTGCCTCAAGCCACGTGACGTTGAGATTGCGGCCAGTGCCGGGTTGTATATCCAGAGCTCGCTTTGCAAGCGATACGATGAGGAAACGAAGACGCTGCACCTATGCGAGCACTACGAAAACGGGTGCCGGTACTACGCGCAGGCTGATGAACGCGCCGACATCGTTTTCATGACGCACGACATGGCCATGCTGACGCTGGATCAGGAACTATTCGGCAAGGCCGATCTGCTGGTGATCGATGAATCCATGCTCAGCAAATTGACCAGCACGGGCGGTGGCATTGCATTCGACGACATGTTGCACAGCGAGCATCTGACGCGGCTCCATGCGGCGCTATCCGAAGACCCGAAGGCCGACCCGATCCAGACGCTCATATGTATGGGCATCACATGGCAACAGCTTCGTGATGAACAGGTTGCCATGGAGGAAGCTGACAAGGGTGCGCGGAGCAACGTCGCTTATCCGGGCATCGACAGCACCCGATTAGCCAAAAACGCTGCAGCCTTCAAAAAGGAGCGCAGCAAATCGACTACCATCCGCATGCTGCGAAACCTCAAGAACGAGATGAAGGCCGGCCGGACCCGTGGCACGCGGTCCTTCACATTTGCGCCCGAAGTGGCGGTCGCGGCGACTGACAAGGTTCCCGCACACACGACGAAACTGGTATTCCTCCAGCACCGGCCAAAAGTGAAATTGCTTCGGCAAGATTTGCCCGTCCTGATGCTCGACGCGACGGGCGATGCGCGTCTGATGGCGCACAGTTTCCCCGGCATAACCGGCGTGACGATTGAAGCTGAGCGCAATGCCTATGTCGTCCAGACGACCGGCAACAGCGGTGCGATGGGCAAGATCGGAAACATCTCCACCGACAAATACCGCGAGGAAGTAGCCAGCGTGGCCCGCGACATGGCGAAGCGCCATGGAAATCGCGGCCTGGTCGTCGCGACCAAAGAATCGCTGGAGCTTGGCTTGCAGCGAATGCTTCCCGAGGGGGTTGATGTCATCTACTTCGGCAATCTGCGGGGCATCGACAAATACAAGGACCGTGACTGGATTCTGATAGCCGCGCGCATGCAGGTGAGGGCGCTAGAGGCCGAGCGCTACGCCAAGGCACTTGCCTATGACAGTTTGGAACCTCTGTCGTGTCCGGGCAGCTACACCGAAGCGCTCGTCGGCTACGATCTGTCGAGCTATGAGGACAGGCAGGGCATCCATGCCGTCCGGCACATCGATCCATTGGTGGAGGCAATACGGCGGCAGTTCACCGAGGCAGAAAGTGTCCAGGCGATAGATAGGCTGCGCTTGGTGTTTCGGGGATATGATGACGACTTGATCAATCAGTCAGCGCAGTGGCTCAGGCCGGCGAAATGCGCGTTCGTCTGTATCCTGTCTGAAGTCCCGCTGCCGGGCATCATCGTTGATGAGTTGGCGCCATACAAGAATGTCGTCGGACGGACCGGTGAAAGGGGCGGTGGTGGCGGTCCCGGCAGCCGTTTGAAGAAATGGTACGACGAGCTTGGCGGTGTGCTTCCGATCCAGAAGCGGAAGTGGCTGGCGCAGCGTTTTGGAGTGACGGTTCGAGCGGTGGACAACACAATCGATGACTTCAAGACGCGCGGCGACGGGAACTATAGGAAGCTACTGGGAGCCGTGCCGGTCTTCATACATGGCGTGACGCCCGGTACCGTGTACGCATCCAATCGACAAAGGGCGCTTGAGTTTAGCCGGGATTGGCAGGAGGCAGGGCAATAGTCCCTCCGGCCGTAAAACACTGCAAACCCTATATATACACATATAGCTTTTGCAGTGTTTTTGCACTGGAGGGACTATTGCCCCGCGTTTTCCCGGAAATATCGGGAGATCACGAATTCCGAGCGAGGGCCGTATTTATTTGCGCCCCAGCTTCGCACCGCATGCGTAGCGCCAGCGTCCTCCGACGCCAGTCTCTAAAGGCCGCTCTTCTAGTCGATTTTCCTTATTGCTAAAACAAAAGCCATCATAACGCGCTGTAAAGGTTCAGCTTTACGCATCACAGCAGCTAATATACTGTTAGCTTTACCGCTTGACTTGAAGAAAAAGCACATAGCAGACACATAACGGGTACACTGTGGACGCCTCCTATCCAGTTCGGCGCAAGATCAAGGGCAGAAGCGGGGTCACCAACGGCAAAGAACTGCTGCCGGGGATCGATGGCCGTTCCAAATGGGCGCGGCGGCTGCATGATCTAATTGCTAATCACGTCTCTGACCTAGGCGGGCCAAGCAACGTCACACAGTCGCAGTATATTTTGGTCAAGAGCGCCGCAAACGCGACAATCGTTCTTGAACAATGGGAAGTACAGTTCGCTGGTGATGGCACTGTTAGCCTTCCTGCTCTCTTGGCCTACCAGTCCGTTGCGAACAGCTTGCGGCGCATCTTCGAGACGCTAGGCCTTAGCCGCGTTGATCCCCCTCGCGACGGCATGCAGACGTACGACACCAGCAAGCTTACCCCAGACGAGCAGCAACGCCTCAAGCTTCTGAATCACAAGGTGGGCGAGGTTGGAGTGGGGGGCCTGTCGGAGAACGATGCGAGTGAGATGAAGATGCTCATGGAGAAGTGCCTGGGCAGGGGTTACGGGCCATCGGTTACAGATCCCAATCCTCGTGATCGACCGTTCCACGAGATCGACTATTCGAGGCGAATATGAGCCCGGAAGTCTACACCGGCGATTTCTTCCACAGCCCGAGCGGCACCCAATGGGTGATCATTTTCGTGTTCGAAACTGAGGATATCGCCGGGCTGAAGGACGGAACATACGTCTTCGCCGTTCGGTCCATCGAGACAAAATACGGCGACGACATCATCTACGACCTGTTCCCCGTGGACAAGCTTGGCTGGACGACGACCCCCGTCTTTGACGAAGGCGATGTCTATCAACTCGCCTATGAGGATTTCGCGATCCAGGGCGAACGCGGCCCCCTTGTCCAATTGCGGCGCGAAGACGGATCGACCGAGTTCGCGTGCCGATGGCGCGTCGCCTTCAACATGATGCGCGGTGTCGACGTCTCCCCGGAAGCCGAGTGGCGGCAAGCCACGGCAGGACAAGTTTGATGGCTCAGCTTGGCGATATCGTTACCGTTGAAAGCGGCCTCAAATGGGTGGTGTTGGAGCTAATCGGCAATGCCGGCGGCACGCAAGATGCCCGCCTTATCCGACCATCTGGTGATGGTCGCAATACTGGGCTCCTCAAGGGTGCTAGCGGGTTGACCGTTACCGCAAGTCCGTCGTTCCAGCCAGGTGATCCTGTGACCGTTAACGGACTGAAGGGCAGCTATCTGGGAACTGAAGACGGCGTGGCCCACGTGCTCTTGGCACCGCGTCAGATGCAGACAAAATCCGGTGCCTTCATCGGCCTCGACGCATCCGTTGCGAGGATGAACATCGCCCTGCTCGTCATTGAAAATCGAAAACTTTGAAGGAGAAGAACCATGGCACTGCATGTTCCCATTGACCTTGATGAACGTATCATTGATCGGATTGCCGAGACGGACAGGCTGACAGGTGCGCCTATCGCGGACCCTGTAATTTCCGGGTTGTCGAACGCTGTGAAGCTGGCGAGAGAGCAAGCGCATAGTCTCGCCGCCTATGAAGCGGCAGCGCATGCTGACAAGACGATGACATTCGAAGCCAACCTTCTGCGCGTGGCGGGTGCCGCTGAGAAGTCGGGCTCACGTGTCGCAACGCTGCTGGACGCCGCGCGGACGAGGGCCATCACGGAAATCGCCAACATTGAGAAGCGCACCGGCACTCCACCGCCGCCAAAGGACAGTATCGCGCTGTCCATGGAGGCTGAAATCAGGGCACGCCTCGGCAACATGCCGCCCAAGCACAGGACCGCAGCTATCGCGAAGGCAAAGGCAGAGAACAACGAAGCAATCATCGGTGCGGTGTTGCGGGGCCAGCCGCTGCTTACCGGCCTGACCGAGACGCAGCAGGATGCGATGCGCCATCACTACCGCGAGCGTTTCCACTCGGCCGACTATGCTCGTCTTAGCCGTTTGAAAAGGGCTCTTGAAGCCGTGGACAAGTCGGGGCGGCTGTTCGTCAAGATAGTTCGAGACGCTGTCAACACACCCGCTGCAATGCAGGCGGCCAGCAACAAGGCGGTGCTTGAGGAATCAGCCGCTGCACACGCAAGGGAGGCATGACCATGGACAAGAACGCACTGTTTCTTGAGGACGGCAGTTTCGCCGCCCCTCTATTTGTGAAGGACATCGCGGAGGTGCCGGAAAGCCATCGCGATTGGTACAATCCCATGCCCAAGGGCAACACCAGGGGCAACTACAGGCTTGACGATTTCTACTGGATGGAAGTGCGCCTGCCTTTCGAACAAGAAGTGCTGCGGCTCGAGCAACAACAAGCAGCGCTGACCGCCAAATACGAGGCGGACATTGGGCGCGAGAAGCAGGGGCGAAAGGAGGATAAGATCAACGCCACACTGCTGAGCACCTGCGAGGCGGCAGGCATCCCCGAAGGGCTGATCGAGGGCGCGATCGCTGTGCTGTCGAAGCAGACAACGTTCGACGTTGACGATTCATATGAGTTTGGCGGCGGCGTGGTCATCGCCAACAGCGGCGGCCATCTGAATACGGTAGAGACGCTGGTCGAGAACTTCCTCGACAGCGACGAGGGCAAGGCATTCCGCGGGAAACGCCGAGCCGCTCCGTCGGATGACTACTTCAGCAATATGATCACGGGCATGAAAGAGCGGCGGTAAAGCGACTCGTCAACTTGCATAAATCTTCGACTCGGCTGACAGTTCGCCCTTCCAACAATATTGGGAGGGGAAAATGGCTGAAACAGAGCTCGACTCGCTACTCGAACGGATGCCGGAAATCGCCAAGGCGGTAAACTCTTTTACCTCTGAAGTTGTGCAGCAGACCGCATTTGAGGCGTTAATCGCCGCCTTCACAGGCAATGATCCAAAACCGAGGAATGAGTCCCAAGGTGCTCCCGAAGCTGCGACGTCCAATGCGGGAGGGGAAAAGACCAAGAAGTCAAATCGCAGTCCTCGCAAGTCGCGATCAAATGATAAGTCGAAAAATGAAAATGCGTTCGATGAGTTGGCGCTGGTCAACGCCATACGCGAGGACGCTCGTTTCGAGCAATTCAGGTCCAAAGTTATATTGGGATCGGCTTCTAAGACACAACAAGTAAAGTTTATTTCTTGGTACGCTGGAGAAACGCCGCTCACTTCAGGGAATATGCTCCGAGCACTTGATATTTTGGGCGTGAAGATAGATGCGCCTGCTGCCTCCAGGGCCGTGACAGCCGCGAAGAACGACTACATAGCGACGCCAAACACCAAGCCGGTGACATTCCGCCTTACCACGCGCGCGCACATCGATTACGAAAAGTGGCTGTTGAATGACACAGCAGCTAGCTGATTTCGCGGCGTATCTGTCCGAACAGAAACTAACGGAACTTGATGAAGCCATCGCGGTCGTGTGGTTCCTGACACGCGATCCTGAACACGAAAAGGGTGTCACCGTTACTCAAATTGCAAAGGTACTCACCGACAATCGACTGAGGCCAAGCATCAACGCATCTCGGCTTGGCGCGAAGCTGCGAAGCAATTCAAATGTGGTTGCGGGGGCGAAGCTTGGCGCTGGTACCCATCGCATCAAAGCG
The DNA here is from genome assembly GCF_003997795.1 of Mesorhizobium sp. M7A.F.Ca.US.005.03.2.1. Classification (NCBI taxonomy): domain Bacteria; kingdom Pseudomonadati; phylum Pseudomonadota; class Alphaproteobacteria; order Hyphomicrobiales; family Phyllobacteriaceae; genus Mesorhizobium; species Mesorhizobium sp. M7A.F.Ca.US.005.03.2.1. Next base: position 12,388 of record NZ_RZRP01000038.1, read on the forward strand.
TCAAGTGACCGCACATTTGCTGAAAAATACGCAGACTTCCTTGACCCCCGAACTGCCAAAGTTGGCGACAGTATCATCTCCAACGAGATCCCCCTGGGGGGCCGTCGCCACTTGGAACAAATAAGACGCGAAGCGAACGGTTGCTATGATCGAGGGTTTTACAACGGCTCAGCGGTGATGTGTCGGCGCATGGTTGAGTTGCTTCTCGTGGAGGCCTTCGTCAAAGCGGGCCACCTCGCTCAGATCCTTGATGCGAAAGACGACATAAAGGGCTTCGGTGAGATCATCGGAATCGCAAAATCCAACCAGTACATTCGTCTGTCCCGGACAACGCCGGGGACCATCGAAAAGGTGAAGACCATCGGGGACGCTGCTGCCCATCATAGGTTCTACAACACAACGAAGAAGGACCTTGATGAATTGAATCCCGGTCTACGGCACGTGATAACGGAATTAGCGGCCCTTGCAGGCTTTTAGCGCGCCGCCCAGACACTTGGGGCGGCGCGCATGCTTGTCGCGCTACAGGCGGCGGCTTTGGCCGCCTAGGCCGGTGTAAGGAAGGTATAATCGCACTGCTTGAGACGCCGCTCAGCCTCAAGCAGCAGCTCCGACGCAAACAACGGCCTGTGAGGCGACTGGACGGCCAACGCTTCGACCGACAGATCAACCCGCCCGAGTGTCCAGAGATCGACTAGTCCGGCATGGATACGGAATTGAGATGAAGGTTGCAGCAAACGCTTTGCAGCTTCCAACCCTCCGTAGCGTAGGATCATCTGCGTCAGGGAATTGCCCTTAAGGCCAGCCTCGTATCTAGCCCTTCGATCAATGGCCAGTATGGCTTGATGAAAAGCCATCCCGAGAACCATGTCGCGGCATTCTTCGTTGGTTATAGATTTCATTGTCTCGTCTCCTAGTAAATGTCCACGGGACAACCCCGCACGAACACGTCAACCGGGTCGGTCGGCGCGTTGTCAGCGGGTTTCACAGGACTTGCCTGCGGGAGAGAGCTGGAACCGCGCTATGTGAACAGATATAGGCCTAGTGTCAATAACTCGGCGACTTTCCTTATTTGGGACAAAACCCAAATAAGTTTCGACGAGGCTGAACCAGCGCAAGCTATTCTGTTTGTTGGAGATTTTTGGTGCCGCTTGCGTGACTCGAACACGCGACCCCCGCATTACGAATGCGGTGCTCTACCAACTGAGCTAAAGCGGCCCGGGAAGCCAACGCCTCCAAGATGCGGCGGTGATAGACGCAACCGGGCGCGAATTCAAGATGCGACTTGGCAATTCCTGCGGCGGCGTCATGGCACCCTCGAAAGCCGGCCGCCGCCTTGTCCGCCAATCAATCGCCAAGGGATGCGGCGCACGGTACGTGCGCTCTCCGCGCGTGAAAATCGGTGAAACATGCTGATTTTGTTGCCGGAACAGCGCCGGAATGGACTTTGCATACCTCTGCGAGGCAGAATGCGCCGCTCGCCCGTTGATTGATTGGTCGCCTGCGGCTAACGATCACGGCAAGGTAGGCAAAGACAGAGGGACCCGCTTGGACGCGATCGAAAAAGCGATCCGGAACGCCTTGGAGAAAGGCAATGCCGAGGACCGCGCGTTCCGCGAGAGGGTCTATCGCTCGGCTTTTGCCGCGCTTGATCGCGCGCTCCAGGCCAATCCCGGTGTGACCGTTGAGGTCGCCATCAAGCGCCGCAAGGCAATCCAGGCGAAAATCACCGAAATCGAATCCGAGTTCCTGCCGGCGGTGCCGGATGTCGGCCCGCAGGGCGATGCACCGGCGGTCGAACTCGGAGCGGACTCGGCGCCCGCGGTCGAAACCGGCCGACAGGCATCGTCCCCCGATGTCGTCGTCGACGGCCCCGTGCAATCCGCTGCCGATGCGCCGCGCTCGCGCGTCCTGCCCGTCGTTCCCGACATCATGCCGGACGCCTCGCTTCCCGATGCACCGGCCATCGACATGTCGGTTCCGGCCGCGGCCGGCGCGACCACGGAAGTGGCGCCCGACCGCGATGAAAGACGCATAAGAGGGCGTCGCCTGCCGCTGACCGCCATCTTCCTGACCGTGACACTGCTGGCAGCGGTTGGCATCGGCCTGTTCTTCGCCGTGCAGACCGGCGTGTTCAAGACGTCGGCCCAACTCGACACCGCACCACCTGAAGCGCCGCCGACCGTCGAGGACGACGATTTCACACCGGCCGACGGCGGTCCGGCAAAACCCGGCGCCGCCGACCAGTCGCGCGACTGGATCAATGTGTTTTCGCCGGCCGATGCATCGCATGTCAGTGCGCCATCGGACGCCAGGGCCGAGGTGATGAAGGACGATACCGGTTCGTTCCTGCGCATCCGTTCCGGCGCGTCCGGTTCGGCGATCAGCTTCGACGTCGGACAAGGCGTGCTGGAGAAACTGGCCGGCAAACATGCCGTGTTCGACATCATTGCCCGCTCCGAAGAAGGCAAGGAGACGCAGATTTCGGTCGACTGCAATTTCGGCGAACTCGGCGACTGCGGCCGCAAGCGCTATGCGGTCGGCCAGCAGCAGAACGAATATCTGTTCGACGTGCAGTTTCCCGACAAGCATCCGGGCTCGGCCGGCACCATTGCCATCAATTCCGACTTCGACAAGCAGGGCAAGGCCGCCGACATCTACGAAATCCGCGTTTCGATCGAGCCATAGCGAACCCCGCACCGCGCTAATTATCGGTCGAGCAGCGCCTGCAGCGTTTCGATGCGGTCGGCCTCGTTGGCCGGCTTGTCCCAGCGCAATCGCGAAATGCGGGGAAAGCGCATGGCGACGCCGGATTTGTGCCGGGTCGAGCGGTTCAGTCCTTCGAAGGCGACTTCCAGCACCAGGCCGTTGTCGCGGTCGGCCCGCACCGAGCGCACCGGCCCGAAACGCTCGATCGTGTTGTCGCGGACATATTTGTCGATCTGCTTCAACTCCTCGTCGGTGAAGCCGAAATAGGCCTTGCCGACCGGTACCAGTTCTTCTTCGCCTTCGGCACCTGTCCAGACACCGAACGTATAGTCGGAATAGAAGCTCGACCGTTTGCCGTGGCCGCGCTGCGCATACATCAGCACCGCGTCCACTGTGTGCGGATCGCGTTTCCACTTGAACCACGGACCTTTCGGCCGGCCGGCGACATAGGCTGAGTCCCAGCGCTTCAGCATGACGCCTTCGATGATCGGATGCGGCGGCGCCCGGCGCAGTTCCTCCAGCGTTTGCCAGTCCGTGAAGTCGACGAATGGCGACAGATCGAAACGGCTCGGGTCGAGTGTCGCGACAAAGCTTTCCAGCCGGCCGCGCCGTTCGCGAAACGGCAGCGCGCGCAAATCCTCGCCGCCGACCTGGAGCAGATCGTAGCAGCGCATGAAGGCCGGGTATTGCTGCTGCATCTTCGGTGCCACCGTCTTGCGATTCAGCCGTTGCTGCAGATCGGAGAAGGTTCCCGTCGCCTCCCGGGGATCGCCGACAAGCAGTTCGCCGTCCAGCGTTGCGGAAAAATGCATGGCCTCGGCGAGGTCCGGAAAGGCGCCCGAAACGTCATCGCCGGTGCGCGAATAGAGCCGGCGGATGCCGCCCTCCGCCACCGCCTGGACACGGATGCCGTCCCATTTCCATTCGGCGGCATAATCGGCCGGATCGAGCTTTTCGAGATCGCCGTCGCCGACCGGGTTCGACAGCATCACCGGGCGAAACAATGCCAACGCCGTGTTCCTGGGCTTTTCGGCCTTGCCTTCCAGCCAGGCGAACAACGCTGTGTAAGGCGGTGACAGCCCGTGCCAGAGCTCCTCGATCTCCGCGACCTCGACCTTGCCGAAATCCGCCAGCGCCTGTTTGGCCAGACGCGCCGACACGCCGATGCGCAGGCCGCCGGTGACCAGCTTGATGATGGCAAAGCGTGCCGAGATGCCGGCGCTGTCGAGCAGCCCCGCCAGCACCTTGGGCCCGTCGGAGCGGCTTGCCGCCTGCAGTTTGGCGACAACCTCGCCAAGCGTCGGCTCGCGGTTCGGGATGTTTCCGGGCGTTTGCGGCCAGACCAGCGACACCGTTTCGGCGAGATCGCCGACATAGTCGTAGGAATAGCCGAACAGCACCGGATCCATGCGCTCGGTGACGAGCATGCGCAGCATCGCCGGCTTGACCGCGGCGATGTGGAGATCGCCAGTGATGGCAGCCAGCGCCAGGCCGCGATCGGGATCCTCGACGCTGCGGAAATAGTCGGTCAGCAAGGTCAGCTTGCCGTTGCGCGACGGCGTCAGCACCAGGCGGTCGAGAAGTTCGGCGAAGCGGTTCATGGCGGCGTGAACCTCGCCAATCTGGGAACGTCGCGTTCTGTCGCGCCCCCCTCTGTCCTGCCGGACATCTCCCCCTCAAGGGGGGAGATTGGATATCCCCACTGCTTTCGCCAATCTCCAACGTCGCGAGAATGAGCGCAGCGTCGAAGCAGCCGATCTCCCCCCTTGAGGGGGAGATGTCC
>NZ_RZRP01000390.1:0-5795 GCF_003997795.1 Mesorhizobium sp. M7A.F.Ca.US.005.03.2.1
GGGCCGCAAAAGGCGCTTTCAGCCTCACCCACGACCACCCATCTGGCCAGCTCTGTTGCCGTTCCGACACATGTGTTGAAGATCGAACTTCACCCTGCCGAACTCGGCATGGTGACGGCCAATCTTCGCCTCTCCGGGGAACAACTTTCGATTGAGCTGAAGCCTGAAACACACGATGCCTATCGTCGGCTGTCGGCCGACAGCGAGGCCATCGTCAAGTCGCTGCGAGGGCTCGGCTTCGAGGTTGACAAGGTCACGATAATGCAACCTTCGGTAGCAGTTCCCGCTACAACCCGGACGGATGCAACCGCTCCCTTGGCGGCCGCAACAGGCCGCGATCCAGCATCCTTTCAACCGGGGAATTCGGGCGGCGGCAATGGTGGAGCCGGCGGCCAGCAACCGGGTCAGCAATCCTCAGGGAACCGCAACGATGACGCGCAGGACTACGGCCGCGGCACTTCGCCTTCTCGCGAGCGCGCTGGCGGCGATATCTTTATCTAGCGCGGTAACAGCTGCCGCAGCCACGACCAACCCTTGCGAGCCGGAAATCCTGCGCGCCGCCGACCGCTATGGCGTTCCCGCCGGCATCCTTTATGCCGTTGGCCTGACGGAGACCGGCAACAAGGGCAGCCTTCAACCCAACGCTTTGAATATAGAGGGAAAAGCAGTCTTTCCCAGGAGCCGGACCGAGGCCCTTGCCGCCTTCGCCAATGCCCGGCGCGAGGGCAAGACCCTGATCGATCTGGGCTGCATGCAGATCAACCACCACTACCACGCATCGCATTTTCGCAGCGTCGAGGACATGCTCGACCCACGTCAGAACGTCGACTATGCGGCGCGCTTCCTGGCCAGCCTTCATGCCCGTCACGAGACCTGGTCGATGGCCGTGGCCCGCTATCATGCCGGCCCCGACAATGACCCGGCGCAGAAGATCTATGTCTGCCGTGTCATTGCCAACATGGTCGCCACCGGCTTTGGAAAATGGACCGCGAACGCCCGCGGATTCTGCAACCCATAAGCGCATTTCCCATTACTAATAGACCTGCCACACAACCCCGAATTGTTGTTCTGGCCTGGCCAAGACTTGGCGCCGAATGCGTATCTGGCTGCACGCTAATGCAACCGATACGATTCCAGACTCCCAAGAAACTAGCTATAAGAAATGACGGTTGTTCAGGATTCTCGCCAGCGGATAGGCCTCTCTTCACGGGGCAAATGATTTGATTCGGAAGGCGGGGCCGATGATTGTGATCGTTGACGAGCGCGAGCTCGTAACAGAGGGATACAATTCACTTTTCGATCGTGAGGGCATCGCCTGTGCAGGCTTTGCATCCGGCGAATTCGGTGAGTGGGTGAATTCGGCCGCCGACACCGATCTGCGCTCGGTCAGGGCCTTCCTCATCGGCGATTGCCGCGAAGGTTCCATCTCTCCGCGCCAGATCCGCGACCGCACCGGCGCCCCGGTGATTGCGCTGAGCGAACAGCATTCGCTGGAGAACACGCTGCGGTTGTTCGAGAGCGGCGTCGATGACGTCATTCGCAAGCCCGTCCATATCCGTGAGATCCTGGCCCGCATCACCGCGATCCGCCGCCGCGCCCAGGAAGACGTCGCCTACACCGAGATCGGCGCCATGCGCATCTTCATGGACGGCCGCGACCCCGAGATCGACGGTCAGCCCCTCCCCCTGCCGCGCCGCGAGCGCCGCATCCTCGAATATCTGGCGAGCAATCGCGGGCGCCGGGTCACCAAGACCCAGGTCTTCAACGCCATCTACGGCATCTTCGACGAAGAGGTCGAGGAGAACGTGGTGGAGAGCCACATCAGCAAACTGCGCAAGAAGCTGCGCGAGAAGCTGGGCACCGACCCGATCGATTCCAAGCGTTTCCTCGGCTACCGGCTCGTCTTCTGATGCAGCGCCGCGCCAGCCTCGCGCAAGAAAACATGCGTAGCCTCGCAGCCAGCAGCATGGACACAGCGGAGACGTTTCGATGAGCCTCTATGGAATGATGCGGACCGGCGTTTCCGGCATGAACGCGCAGGCAAACCGCCTGTCGACGGTCGCCGACAACATCGCCAATTCAGATACCACGGGTTACAAGCGGTCCTCCGCCGAATTTTCGACGCTGGTCATGCCGTCGACCGGTGGCGCCTACAATTCCGGCGGCGTCACCACGACGATCCGTCAGGCGGTCAGCGATCCGGGCGTGCTTCAGTACACGACCTCGGTTTCCGACCTTGCCGTCAGCGGCGATGGCTTCTTTGTCGTTCAGGATCCGAGCGGTACCCCCTATCTGACCCGAGCCGGCGCTTTCGTTCCCGACGGTCAGGGCAGGCTTGTCAACTCGGCCGGTTTCCAGCTGATGGCCTACAGTTACGAGAACGGCGTACCGGCAGCGACGGTCAACGGCTTCGAGGGATTGGTCCCGGTTGTCATCTCCGACCAGGGCATGACCGCAACGCCGAGCACCGAGGGCAGCTTTGCCGGCAACCTGCCGGCGGGTGCGACCCCGGTCGCGACCGCCAATCTGCCCGCCGCCAACGCTGCGACCGCGCAATACACGTCGAAATCCTCCATGGTCGCCTACGACAATCTCGGCAACAAGAAGCTGCTCGACGTCTATTTCACCAACACCGGCGCCGGCACCTGGCAGGTGGCGGTCTTCGATCAGTCGAAGGCCACCGCTGGAACATCGTTCCCCTACACCGCCGGCGGCTTGCTGGGCTCGGCCAACCTGACCTTCGACACCACCACCGGCAAGCTCACCGGCACGCCCACCAACGTTTCATTTACTGTGCCGAACGGCGCCACCCTCAATCTCGATCTGTCGGCGCTGACCCAGCTTGGCACCGGCTTCACGGTTTCCGACGCCCAGGTCAACGGCAACGCACCGAGCACCATCGACAAGGTCCAGATCAGCAAGGACGGCACCATCTACGCTCAGTACAAGGACGGCTCGACCAAGCCGCTCTACAAGATCCCGCTCGCCGACGTACAGAGCCCGGACCAGCTCAAGGCGCTGCCTGGCAACGTCTATTCGCAAGGCACCGAGTCCGGCGCGGTTCGTGTCGGCTTTGCCAATGAAGGCAAGCTCGGCTCCATCATCTCCGGCGCGCTCGAGAATTCCAACGTCGATATCGCCGAAGAACTGACCAACATGATCGCGGCGCAGCGCAGCTACACCGCCAATTCGAAAGTCTTCCAGACCGGTTCCGATCTGATGGACGTCCTTGTCAACCTGAAGAGATAAGACGGGCGTCGCCCGCGAAAGACCCGCATGTCACTGTCTACCGCATTGAGTATCGCCCAGTCGGCGCTTATGAACACCGCGCGACAGACCAGCGTTGTCTCGCGCAATGTCGCCGACGCCTCCAACCCGGACTATTCGCGGCGCCAGGCCGTCGTCACCAGCACGGCGCCGGGTGCGCGCTCGGTCGATATCCAGCGCGCAGCCAACGAGCTTCTGTTTCGCCAGAATCTCGCCGCGCTATCGGCCTGGAGCGGCCAGAACGCTCTCTACAACGGCATGGATCAGTTGGGTGTTGCGGTCAATGGCGTCGACAATGCGTCCTCGCCCTCGACTGCGATCGCCAACCTGCAGCAGGCGCTGCAGCTCTACGCCACCTCGCCGTCGAATCAGAACCTCGGCGCCTCCGTCATCGACGCCGCCAAACAGGTCGTGCGCTCGCTCAATGAGGGCTCCAAGGCAGTCCAGGATTTCCGCACCCAGACCGACGGTCAGATTGCCACCGCCGTCGACGACCTGAACTCGCTGCTCGGCCAATTCCAGGATGCCAACACGGCCGTCATGTCCGGAACCCGTTCCGGCACCGACGTTTCCGATGCGCTCGACCAGCGCGATGCGCTTTTGAAGAAGATTTCGAACTATGTCCCGGTGTCGACCTTCACGCGAGGCGACAATGACATGGTCATCACCACCGGCGACGGCACGACCTTGTTCGAGACGATACCGCGCACGGTCACCTTCGCGGCGTCGGCAGGCTATACCGCGGGTGCCGCCGGCAATGCCGTCTACATCGACAATGTGCCGATCTCGGCGGGAGCCGGTGGCAACACCAGCGCCAGCGGCACGCTTGCCGGCCTGCTGCAATTGCGCGACGGCGTCGCCTCGACCATGCAGAGCCAGCTCGACGAGACCGCGCGTGGCCTGATCACAGCCTTTGCCGAGACCGCACCCTCGATGGCCAACGCCGCCGGCCTGTTCACCTGGTCTGGTGCGCCGGCCGTGCCGGCGGCCGGCACGCTGGTCAACGGCCTTGCCGCGTCCATCAGCGTCAATGCAGCGATGGACCCGGGCACCGGCGGCAACCCGATGCTGCTGCGCGACGGCGGTGCCAACGGTGCGGCCTACGTCGCCAACACGGGCGGTGGCGCGTCCTATTCCACCCTTCTGGTTGCCTATGGCGACCGGCTCGACCAGCCGATGATTTTCGACCCCGCCGCCGGGGTTTCGGCAACGTCCAGCGTGTCCGATTACGCCGCCAGTTCGATCGGCTGGTTCGAGGGCGTGCGCCAGCAGGCTTCGACCGCCTCCGACGCCAAGGAAGCGCTGGCGTCGCGCAGCGCCGAGGCGCTGTCCAACGCGACCGGGGTCAATGTCGACCAGGAAATGTCGCTGCTGCTCGACCTCGAACACACCTACCAGGCGTCGGCCCGGATGATGAAAACCGTCGACGACATGATGACGGCCTTGCTCAACGCGGTGGGATAATTCCATGACTTCAGTCTCCTCGGCCGCAATCTCCAATGCCATGCGCTCCCAGCAGATGCGCATGCAGGCCGAACTCGTCAAAGCCACGAAAGAATCCTCGACGGGCAGGGTCGCCGACGTCGGCCTGGCTCTCGGCGGGCGCACCACCCAGGCCGTCACTTTCCAGCGCGATCTTGACCGGCTCAACGTCATCATCGATTCCAACGGCCTGGTCGGCGCCCGGCTCTCCTCGACGCAGACCTCGCTTGGTCAACTCTCGACCGCCGCTCAGACGTTCCTGTCCGCCCTGACCACCGCCTCCTCAAGCGACTCGTCCAACAGCCTCACCCAATCCTCCGGCAAGGCGACCATCCAGCAGCTGACCTCGATCCTCAACACCAGCGTCAATGGCGAATACCTGTTCGCCGGCACCAACACCGACGTCAAGCCAATCAACGACTTCACAGCTGCCGGCTCCCCCGCCAAGGCGGCATTCGACGCCGCTTTCGTCGCCAATTTCGGCTTCACCCAGGATGATCCGCTCGCGGCCGACATCACGGCTGCCCAGATGGACGATTTCATCACCAATGATGTCGCCCCGCAGTTCACGGGCGCTGGTTGGCAGGGCAACTGGTCGAACGCCACCGACCAGCAGATCGTCAGCCGCATCGCACTCAACGAAACCACACCGACGTCGACCAGCGCCAACAGCGCCGGCATCCAGAAGCTCGCAATGGCGGCAGCCATGGTCAGCAGCCTGATGTCCAGCAACGTCAGCCAGGCGGCGAAGAATACGGTTGTCAGCCGCTCCACCACATTGGTTGGCGAAGCGCTGAGCGGCATTGGCCAGCTTCAATCCGAGACCGGCATCGTCCAGAAGCGGGTTTCCGATGCCAACGATCGGATGAAAACGCAGGTCGACCTTTTCGAACGGCACATTCTCGACCTGGAAGCCGTCGATCCGGCCGAAGCCGCGACACGGGTCGCGGACCTGACACAGCACATCGAAACGTCTTTCGCGTTGACCGCACGCCTGCAGCAGCTCAGCCTGTTGAATTACCTGACCTGACAACGCTTAACGGAAC
>NZ_RZRP01000391.1:0-5791 GCF_003997795.1 Mesorhizobium sp. M7A.F.Ca.US.005.03.2.1
AGCCGCGCCCGCTCGGGCGAGGGGCTTACGAAGAAGAGGCCGAAAGCCGAGGCATTCATGTCAACGGCGATCCAGCGGCAGCGGCGCACGGCATCGGGAATGGTGACCGCGTGATGGGTTTCGGAGCCAAGGGTGAAGGCCCCGAACGGGTTGCGCTGCTCGTTGAAAAGGGCTTCGGCCGTTTCCTTGATATCGGCGTGTTTCAAATGATGCCGCTCCTGATCGCCGTGGCGATGGCCATCGCGCGGTTGCTGGCCGCGAATTTTTGGATGGCGTGGGTGATGTAGCTGTTGACGGTGTTGGAGGAGACGCCAAGGATGACGGCGACCTCGTCGGTGGTCTTGCCTTCGGAAACCCAGAACAGGCATTCGCGCTCGCGATCCGACAACGGGTCCTGCATGGCGGCGGCGGCAATCAGTTGCGGGATGTGCGAGAGCGCGTAGCAGCATTTCAGCTGCGCGCGCATCAGCGCCGGCTGGTCGATGCTGCCGGCGGTCGCCGCAGAGAACAGGGCAAACAGGCGCTGGCGGCCGACATTGAGGCGCAGCGAATAGATCTCGGCATGGCCGAGCACGTCGAGAAGGCGGGCTTCCTCGCCGGTGACCAATCCGTCTGCTTCTGGTGCTTGAGATGCCACCAGCGGCTGTGGGCGGATGCCTGGCGCGACGGTGAGCGCGCCTTGCGCAAGCCCGGCGATCAATCGCTTGCCGATCAGCTCGATGGCATCGAAAATCCAGTTGGAGGAGACGATGCGCGCATCGTTGCGGTCCTGGTCGTGGACGATGGCGACCAACATGTAGCTGTCGGCGCCGATCTCGGCGGTCAGTTGCATGAAAAAGCTGGTGAGATCGCCGCGCGACGTCAGGCGCGAGCCCAATGTGTCGGATTGAAGACGTGCGGCGGGACTGCTCATTCTTGTTGCTTTTGGCCGGAATCGTTTCTGCTGTCCGGATACTGGAAGCCAGCCGCCGAACCCGAATACGCATTACTTTGACGAAGACACACGCGTGGCGCAGGGCTGCACCGAACCAAATCCCGAATCCATTCAGGGAACGCGAAGCCGTCCGCGTCTGGTGCCGGAAAAGCTCCGGAACAAAAGACTTTGGGTGGTCGCCGCGCCCCCCAGGACCGGCTGATTCGGGTCTAATCTACCCGCAGTTGAATCTGACATCAAACGCGATTTGACAAAATCGAATCCGGTGGACTCATGTGCGACTCACAAGTCGGTTTTCGCGCCCTGGACAGAAGACCGGGACGCGAAAGTCTTCGCCGGCCACCTCGGCGGCTGGTCGATTTCGCCAGGCTCGGGAGCATTGGACAGACGGGCGCGCCGGTTGCTGTGCCGAAGGCTGGGGCCCTGGCCCGATAGTGGGAGCCGGGCGATGTTGCCGCCCGGTCCCGGTGGTCCTTTGCTTATGCCTGTCGTTGTCCCAAAACCGCCAGATGCTCCTGGACGACAGGCATTTACCGATCCTCGAACCCGGTCAGCACGCCGACCGCGTTGATGCCGATCTCCTCGACGGCATAGCCGCCTTCCATGATGAACAGCGTCGGCAGGCCGAGCCTGGCGATGCGGCGGCCGATCTTGGGATAATCAGACGTCTTCAGCTTGAACTGGCTGATCGGGTCCTTCTCGAACGTATCGACACCCAGCGAGACGATGACGACATCCGGTGCATAAGCGGCGAGCCTGCCGCAGGCATCCTCGAGCGAGGCGTTCCATGCATCCCAGTCGGTGCCGAAGGGCATCGGATAATTGATGTTGAAGCCTTCGCCGGCACCCGCGCCGCGTTCGTCGGCATGGCCGAGGAAGAACGGGTACTCGACCATCGGATCGCCATGCAGATTGAGCACCTGGACGTCGGCACGGTCGTAGAAGATCTCCTGCGTACCGTTGCCGTGATGGTAGTCGACATCGAGGATCGAGATGCGTTTGGCGCCGTGGTCGCGGAACCATTGCGCGGCGACGGCGGCGTTGTTGATGTAGCAGTAGCCGCCCATGAAGCCAGCCCCGGCATGGTGGCCGGGCGGACGGCAGAGCGCGAAGGCGGAAGCCTCGCCATCCTTGAGCAGGCCGGCGGCGGTCAGCGCTACGTCGTAGGAAGACTTGATCGCGGCCCACGTGCCTTCGACGAAAGTGGCGCCGGCATCGAAGGAATAATAGCCGAGCAGCGCGTCGACGCGCTTTGGCGGCACGTCGCCGCGCAGGCCGCGCGTCGGCCAGGTGAAGGGCATCGCCGTGCCTGTGAGGCCTGCTTCCAGCCATTGCGGCCAGACCGTCGGGAGAAAGTCGATATAGTCTGATTTGTGGATGCGCTTGGCGGCGGCGAGGTCATGTTCGTGCGGCGCGATGATGGGACCCAGTTTCTCGCTTTCGACCCGCGCCTTGATGAATTCGGCCCTCGATGGCTTTTCGAAACCCGGCACGATGGCTGATGTGACCAGTTCCATTTGACCGGCATGGCCGGCGTGAAGGGGGGAGAAAACAGTCTTCATAAATTCCTCTCGAAGTGCGAAATCAGTCAAGATTCAAGATTGAGATAAGGGCTCACCAGAGCGAGCCACATTCTTTCCACATCGTCCTCGATGAGGTCGTATGTCTTGCGGTCTCTTTTCAGCCCGACAAGCCGGCAGGCGTGCCCGACGTCCATCATCAGCACGCCGAGCCGGCTGGCGATCTTGTCTTCAAGCGCCGGGTTCACATGCTGCAGCCATGCGGCGTAGAGCGCGATGATCTGCTCGTCATATTCGTTCTGGATCGGCCTGAGGTCGGCGTTGCCTGAAATGGCCTCGATCACCGGCATCAGGCTGGCGTTTTCGAGGTAGAGTCTGGACGTGTCGATGAAGAGCTTGCGCACTTCCTGCCGAAACTCTTCACGGTTGGTGGGCGGGGCGACCTTGATACGCTTGGCGATCACCTCGGGAAAGGATGACAGCCAGCGCCGGGCGAGGTCCAGAAGAATGGCTTCCTTGTTGGGAAAGTATTGGTAGATCGAACCAACCGACAAGCCTGCGCGCTGCGCAATGGCGAGCGTCGTCGGCGTCTTGGTTCCTTGCTCCCGCGTCAAGACCAGCGCTGCGTCGAGAATCCGGTCGACCACCTTGCTGGAGCGTTGTTGCCGCGGCTGTTTGCGCGGTTCGAGCGCTATCCTGGTTTTGCGGTCGAGACTGCGCTTCACCGTCCGATGTCCTCGTTCCCCGCCCGGTCTCAACATGGTGGGAGCTTGCTGTCCACGATACATTCCAGATTCGGTATGTTGACAAACGCGAATAATCAGTCGCATTCTTTATCCACGCTGCCTCTTGGGATGACAAGGGGAATTTCCAAGACAGCGCGCTGGCATTCTTTTTCGTCCCATGGCGCCGCTCCGGTGGAGTGGCAGGTCGTTGGCCAAGAGGTTGTCGGTCTCAGTCAGTCGTCAAAAGCGCGGAGTCGCGATGTCTGTCACAGGTGCAGGTCACAATGCGGATCTGATCGTCATCAGTGGTCGTGTACTGACCATCGACGACGACAATCCCACCGCCGAGGCCGTCGCCGTCAAGGACGGCGCAATCATCGCCATCGGCAGCCGCGCCTCCATCGAAGAGTTCAAGGGACCGGCCACCAAGGTAATCGACGCCAAGGGCGGCTCCGTCCTGCCGGGTTTCATCGAAGCCCACATGCATCTGTTTTCGGGCGGGGCTGAACTTGCCCACCTTCAACTCACCGGTATCCATGGCTTCGAGGCGCTGCAGAAGGCGATCCGCGACTATGCGCCTACCCGGCCCGACGCGAAGATGCTGGTCGGCCAAGGCGTCGACTATACCGTGCTCGGCAGCGAGCGCGTGACGCGCCATCACCTCGACGCCATTTTGCCCGATCGTCCGTTCTGCATGGCGGCGCCCGACCATCACACCATGTGGGCCAACACCAAGGCGTTGGAAATGGCCGGCATCCTGCAGGGGCGCATGCTCGGCCCTGGCAATGAGATTGTCATGGGTGACGATGGACTGGCCGCCGGCGAATTGCGCGAAGGCGAGGCCTTTGGCCCGGTGCTCGACCTTGCCGGCGAAAGCCGGGTGCGGCTGGGGCTGTCGACCGGCGGCGAGCCGGACCCGATGCCGACGGCGGCCGAGCGGGACGCCGACCGCGACATTATGCGGCGCGGGCTCGCCTGGTGCGCCCGCCACGGCATCACCTCGATCCAGAACATGGACGGCAACCTCTATCAGCTTGAGCTGCTGGCCGAGATCGAAGCCGAGGAAGGCTTGCCCTGCCGCGTCAAGATCCCGTTCCACTACAAGAATTTCATGACGCTCGACATGCTCGACAAGGCATCTGGTATGGCCGAAAGCTATAACAGCGAATGGCTGTCGTCGGGCATGGTCAAGGTGTTCTACGACGGGGTGCTCGATTCCTGGACAGCTGTCATGGTCGAGCCATATGCCGACCGGCCCGACTGGGTGGGCGAGCCGCTGTTCACGCCGCAACAATTCATCGATCTGGCCGTCGCGGCCGACAGGCGCGGGCTGCAGATCGCCGTGCACTCGATCGGCGACGGCGCGGTGCGCGCGGTGCTGGACGGTTATGAGGCGGCGCAGAAGGCGAACGGCAAGCGCGACAGCCGTCACCGGGTCGAGCACATCGAGGTCACCACCACATCGGATGTGCCGCGTTTCGCAGAACTCGGCGTCATTGCTTCCATGCAACCGCCGCATCCGCCCGGCGCCATGGATTTTCCGCTGGAGCCGACGGTGTCGCGCATCGGGCCGGCACGCTGGCCGCTGAGCTATGCCTGGCGGACCTTGAAGGATGCCGGCGCGCATGTCGTCTTCGCATCCGATTGGCCGGTGTCGCCGATCGATCCGATCCTGGGCATTCAGGCGGCAGTGTTGCGCAAACCATGGGCAGAAAGCGACCCGGATCAGAGTTTCTCGCTGCATGAAGCGATCGCCGGTTACACGATCGAGGGCGCCTACGCCGAATTCGCCGAGCACCGCAAGGGCACGCTGAGATCGGGCTACATGGCCGATCTGGTGGTTTTGTCGATGGATATCGAGAACACCGCCCCGGCCGATCTGCACAAGGTGCGGCCGGTGACGACGATTTGCGGCGGCAAGATCACCTATCAGGCCTGACTATGGCATGGGGCTTGCAGGCCTCAATGACTGACTGAACTGTGACCCAATGCCGGGCTTGCCAACCCACCGGCCATGTGGTCACATCGAACAGGGGAAGAGCTCCGCCAGCAAGAGCGGGGTCAACAGTGAGGCGTAATCGTGCCGGACAAACCGGATCGGAATGCGATTGAAGTAGTAAACGTCAGCAAAATTTTCGGATCAGGTGAGGGGCAGGTGGCTGCCCTCGACACGGTCTCGGTATCTATCCGCGAGAACGAATTCTTCACGTTGCTGGGGCCATCCGGCTGCGGCAAGACGACGTTGCTCAGGCTGATCGCCGGCTTCGATTTCCCAACCGCCGGTGAAATCCTGCTCTACGGCCAGGACATCGCGCCGCTGCCACCCTTCAAACGGCCGGTCAACACCGTTTTCCAATCCTATGCGCTGTTCCCGCACATGACGGTCGCAGACAATATCGGCTTTGGCCTGGAAATGCTGGGTAAGCCGAGGGCCGAGATCAAGGCGCGCGTCGCCGAGATGCTGAAGCTGGTCAAGATGGAGGCACTCGCCGGTCGTCGCACCAGCCAGATCTCCGGCGGCCAGCAGCAGCGCGTGGCCTTGGCCCGCGCCTTGGCACCGCAGCCGAAGGTGCTTTTGCTCGACGAGCCACTGTCGGCGCTCGACTATAAGC
>NZ_RZRP01000392.1:0-5786 GCF_003997795.1 Mesorhizobium sp. M7A.F.Ca.US.005.03.2.1
GTGTTGGCATGGTTTACGGATGGTTTCGCAGGCCATCGCGGATGCTTGCCACTGTGTCTGCTGGCGGAGACAAAAAAGCCCGCTGCCGGGAGGAGGTGGCAGCGGGCTCGATTTTCGAATGTGGCGCGGGAGGAGGTGCGCCTCATTCAGCGCCGGCATCGCATCTGGGAGGAGTAGATGGCCGACAATCAAAATCTACCCGCTGCCCAGCGATTTCTGCAATCGTGGATCGTGCATAGCTGCTGTGCAGATTTGCCTGTGCCGACACACGTGTAGCATCAGGCCTCCGAATTGGGCAATTTTGTAAGCTCAGCAATCGAGGGAAGGCCGGTCCCGATCCTTGGAGGCGACACCAAGGCCAGTCGCGACGCAGAGGAAGAGGACGTGTTCGACAAGATCGCCGCCCGGCCCCGGAAAAAATTTGCCAGCGGGTCGGAACCTACTACTGCTGCTCCGGCATTTCAGTATTTTCCTGAGGGTCTTTTTTCACGCCCGGGCTGGGTGACGTATCCACTGGCGCATTACCGCCCTGGTTTTGCACAGGAGCACGCTTGAACGGTGCCGTCTGCCAAGAGCCGTTCGATAAGGGCGTGAGTACAAAGAATGCCATTAGGCCTAGGAAAATGACGGCAATAACCGCCACGCCCCACGCCATGAGTCTTCGCGTGCCGCGTTGTTCTTCCCTGCGAGATAGATTGTCCACCATTGCTCCGGCCTCTCGTGAAGTGGCGCCTGTTGCGAAAGCATCTCCCTCCTCGAACTTCGCTATTGCATCAAAGTTCCGGCCCCGGTGCAGCATCCGCGAAAGAGCATTTTTAAGCTTAGCGCTCTAACGGCGTCGCCGGCGCATTGGGGGAATAGGCTTCGGGTTTAGCCTTAGCCACTGACCGGCGGCGAAGTTCCTCGCGAATTCCTCGGTCTCGAAAAGATGCTGGGTGGTTTCGCCATTCTCGACGAGTTGTACCGCCCACTGGCCGTCGATGTGTTCGATACGAACACCAGCCCTTTGGTCATCGTCCACGGCCCGCACTCCCACACACGACGAAGGCACCAACAAATCACAGCGCCCAAAGCGCTTCAACGTTCGAAATGTACAAAGCGAAGGAGAAGTCCTGTGACCGGCGTGGTGCGCACACTTCTGGAACGCTGGCAACCGAAGGGTCGATCACGAAGACGGTCATAGGCGAAAATGCGACTGACGCGGCATCCCTGGATTGCTCGGTCGCGCTCGGTAGGCTCGGCCTGGAGGTCACTGTTACCGGCGTTGCAGCAAATCCTACGGCTGGAATGCCGTCGTGCGGATGCTAGAGGTTTAGTTGTATCCGAGCATGTGACGCAATCCGACAATCGGTAGATAGACGGTCCAAATCATACCGATGGCGGCGGCAACACCAAGGCCAATCGCGGGAGCCCACGCCCTCCATTGCATCTGGAGCCGCGCTGCCAATTCAGTCAAACTCTCTTCCATGGACGAATACTTCCCAAGTCGATTCGAGGGGCGAAAATGCCAATGAACCCCAAGACTGCCGCGCTTGCAATCGCTGCTAGTATTTGCATCGCTGGTTTCGCCTACTCCAGCGGTCACAAGGCCGGTCGTGTTTCTCAACTAAAAGACACCGTCACGGCCTACAACCGCCGCATCGGGATTGACGACAAGGCCAACAGCCTCGGCCGCGTCGATCTCTGCCTGGAGCTTGGTGGCCTACTTGATGAGTGCCAGCGGCTAGACCGCTGATTTGCTTAACCGGCTGATCTCAGCCGTCCACCTCCATTGCCAATTCAACAACTGCCCATCAGGGCGGAAAGGTACTAGCCATGGACCGCAACTTCGCGCGGGCGCTTGCGCTCGTTCTGAAATCTGAAGGCCTCTGGGTGGACAACCCGGCCGATCCCGGCGGCGCCACCATGAAAGGCGTCACGCTCACCAACTTCCGCCGCTATGTGAAGGCCGATGCGACGAAGGCCGATCTGCGCAAAATCACTGACGCCCAGGTCGCGACAGTCTACCGCCGTTTCTACTGGGATGCGACGGCCGGCGCCCAGCTTCCCAGCGGGGTCGACTACGCTGTTTTTGGTTTCGCAGTGAATAGCGGTCCCGGTCGCGCGGCCAAATATCTTCAGGCCGTTGTGGGGATCAAGCAGGATGGGCGCATTGGCCCGGCCACCATTGCAGCCGTAAAGGCTAAGCCGGCCGGCGTTGTCATCGACGCGCTGTGCGACAATCGCCTAGGCTTCCTGAAGCGTCTCCCGACATGGAAGACCTTCGGCAAGGGCTGGTCCGACCGCGTCAAGTCGGTGCGCGCCAAAGCGCTGAAGCTGTCAGCTTTGCCCGACACTCCGCCGCCGGTCACTGTCGAGGTGAAGGTGCCGGTCGACAAACCCGTTGTTCCCGAAAAGGTCGAACAGAAGGTCAAGGAGAAATCCGGCTTTCTGTCTTGGCTGACCGGCCTCTTCGGTTCCGGCGCTATCGGGCTTGGCTGGCTTGCGGGCATGGACTGGCAAGCCGTCCTGGCTGGCGGTGTGGTCCTGCTGGTGCTCCTGCTGGTCCTGCTCCTGTTTCGCTCACAGATCGTCTCTGCGGTGCGCCAGATCAAGGCGGAGGTCGCGGAGTGATGTCCGCCTTCCTCGCTGCTCTCGTCGCTCAGTTGTGGCCGTACCGCCTTGTCGGCGCGGCCGGGCTCGTCGCGCTCTGGCGAGCCTATGCCATGGGCAAAGCGAAGAACCAGGCCAAGCAGGACGCGGCCGACGCCGCAGCGCGCATCGAACGCCAGAAGATCGATGATGCCGTGGCCGGCCGCGCTCTTGGCGACAACCGGGGGAGGTTGGGCGAATGGTCAAAATCCTGACGATGATCTTTGCACTTTTTGCAATGATCTCCTGCACTACGGTCGGAGGCAGCTTTTGCGCCGTGGAGCATCCTATCCGTCTCACGAAGGCGGAAGTCGCCACGCTCTCGGATGGGTCGGTTGCGGCGATCCTGGCGCACAATGAAAAGGGCGCCAAGCTCTGCGGTTGGAAAACCTGACATGGCAACTTCGGCAAACAAGAGCCTGGAAATGATAATCGGCGGCTCTTGGAGGCCACGCAGAACATGCAGCGCGACATCACGGAGATCCGACGCGACATCAAGGACAGCGATTCCCGTGCTGCCTTGAGCTACGAGCAGTCCGAACAGCGCGCTGCCGCCAGCCGGTCCAAGATGTATGCGAAAACCGACGAGCTGGTTGACTGTGTGGCGGCAACCGAAGCCGCTGTCAGCAAGCTCAACGACGATATGACGGGAGTGAAGGCGGTCACTGCCGAGGTGACCCGGTGGAAGCTCATGGGGCTTGGTGCGCTGGGCGTCACAGGAATGGCGGCTGCGGCCCTGGCTTCGCTGATCACCGCATATTGGTGCGACAAGGAAGTGTCGATGGAGAAGAAATTCGCCGAGATGAGTCGGCACCCGGCGCCTAGGTTCTTTGGCGGTGGAGTGGCCACGCCTGTAGCGCAAGTCGCTGTTGCGGAGGGCACGTCATCGCTCGTGCTCTACGATGACCGCATTCGCATTACCGCCGATGTGGACCTAGAAGGAGCGAAGGAGCTAATGCGCAAACTACAAAAGCGCATCGATTAGCTCGAAGAGGAAAAGGGGCCGAACTAGCCCCTTTTGTCCAGGGGCTTTCCGCCGCCTTATTGGCGATCTCAGCGCGCGCATTATGGTCTCGGCGCGCTTCTGCCACCCCCTTGGCGCCCAATGCCTTTGCTACGGGGCAGCGTTCATTCGTTTTTTCAATTCGATTGCGTTGGTTATTCGTCCAACAGCTTCCTCCATCTCGGCCAGTTCGAGCGCCGTGAACCTAGGCCCAATCTTGCCGATCATACGAGCGCATTCTCTTGCCGCGGAAATCGTCTCTCTGGCTATCGTCGCTCCATCGGCATCCTCGTCGATCAAGCTCATTCTCCTCTGCTTCGGCTAAGTCCAAGCATATAGGCGCTGGCGCCTTTGCGGGCAAACCGGATCCTGGGGGCATTATATTTCAATTTTCGAAGCGAAACATCGCCAGAGAACGGCTAAAGCACCAACCCCGCCGCCGCATGTTGACCTACATGCTGGGCGATCCCAGCTACTCCAGACCCCCGCCGCCGCTGTCCCACCCCGTTGATCGGTGGAACCAACACTCAATCGCGCCGTTGTGGCGGCCGGGAGGGTGGTTCATGAGCGAAAGCGCTATTCTGGTCGTCGAAGACGAGCTCTTGATCCTGCTCGACCTTGAAACAGCTTTGCAGGACGCGGGCTTTCTCGTCGTAGGAGTGCCGAGTGCCGAAGCCGCCGTAAAGGCGTTTGATGAGGATCCAAACAAGTTCGCCGGCCTCCTTACGGACATCCGTCTCGGCTCGGGAGAAACTGGGTGGGAAGTAGCCAGGCATGTAAGGCGAAGCAATCCAACCCTACCTGTGGTCTACATCAGCGGCGATGGTGCTATTTCCTGGGGCTCTGAAGGCGTCCCAGACAGCGTGATGATCGTCAAGCCGTTCTTCCCTCCCCAGATCATTACGGCGTTGTCCACACTGCTCAATCAGCAACACCCAACGGCGTCGAACGGCGGCGAACCCTCTCCGTAGAGCGGGCATTTTTTGGTTTATGAGCGGAACCTAAAATCCATCAGCAAGTTCAATAACGTTTTCAGCGCACGCTGTTGAGGGGAGCAAGCATGGTCGGCGCCATTCGCATCGCTGTTGTCGAAGATCATCCACTCTTTCGCGAAGGCGTGATGCGCAGCCTGTCAGAGATCGGAGGCTTCGAGATGGTTGGCGCGGGCGCCACGGCGCAGGATGCCGAACGCCTCGCCTCTACGGTGCGACCCGACATATTGCTGCTCGACATCTCTTTGCCGGGCGGCGGCCTCGCGGCGGTTGAGAGCATCCTCGCCAGCTACCCCACCCAGAAGATTGTCATGTTGACCGTATCGGAGGCCAATGCCGATGTAACTAAGGCTCTGAATGCAGGGGTGCGCGGCTATGTCCTCAAAGGCGTAGGGTCGCGCGGGCTCGCTGACATCCTGCGCAACGTAGCGGCCGGCGAGAGCTACCTCACGCCAACTCTTTCGGCACGGCTGCTCTCGGATCTCCAGTCCCCTGCTAACAGCACAGCAGACCGGCTGCGGCAGATGACCGAAAGGCAAACGGTAATCCTGCGGCTAGTGGCGGAGGGGCTGAGCAACAAGGAGGTCGCACGGCGCCTGAACCTCCACGAGAAGACAATCAAGCACCACATGACCAGGGTTATGTCAAAACTAAGTGTGCGAAACCGCACCGAGGCGGCTCTCGCGATGAGTGATTATCGTGACCGCTCTCCACAACCAAATCTTTGAGCTGAAGGAACTTGACCACGACACGGCATCCCTTCACTGCTTCCCTCAGCGGCGGGCCTTTTCCACCATCAGCGGCGGCTCTTTGTCCATCAAGTGCCCGGAACTTAGCCGGGCTGCGAACGTTTCAACTACGGTGCAACCAAGGAGGCCAAGGCCATGGATTGGAACCGCGTTGAAGGTAATTGGAAGCAGGTCAAGGGCAAGGTTAAGGAACAGTGGGGCAAGCTGACTGACGACGATTTGGACCGCATTGCCGGCAAGCGCGATCAGCTCGAAGGAAAAATTCAGGAAAGATACGGCCTTGAGAAGGACCGGGTTCGGAGAGACGTTGACGACTGGTACTCGTTGCAGGGTTGGTAGGGGACTATTCGAGATTTTGAGGGCCGCCTAACGGGCGCCCTTTCAATTTGATGGCACGAGCAGCCCCCCACG
>NZ_RZRP01000393.1:0-5745 GCF_003997795.1 Mesorhizobium sp. M7A.F.Ca.US.005.03.2.1
AGCTTGAGCGTGTGGGTGATCATCGGGTCGATTTGGATCTTGCCGTCCATGTACCAGTCGACGATCTTCGGCACATCGGTGCGGCCGCGCGCGCCGCCGAAGGCGGTGCCCATCCAGGTGCGGCCGGTGACCAGCTGGAACGGCCTAGTCGAGATCTCCTGGCCGGCGCCGGCAACGCCGATGACCACCGACTTGCCCCAGCCGCGATGCGAGGCTTCCAGCGCCTGACGCATGACCTTGGTGCTGCCCGTGCAGTCGAATGTGTAGTCGGCGCCGCCGATCTGGTCGGCGCCACGCTTGGTCATGTTGACGAGGTAGGGCACGACATCGCCGTCGATCTCCTTCGGATTGACGAAATGCGTCATGCCGAAGCGCTCGCCCCACTCCTTCTTGTCGTTGTTCAAATCGACGCCGATGATCATGTCGGCGCCGGCAAGTTTCAGGCCCTGGATGACGTTGAGGCCGATGCCGCCGAGGCCGAAGACGACCGCGGTGGCGCCGATCTCGACCTTGGCGGTGTTGATCACGGCACCGATGCCGGTGGTGACGCCGCAGCCGATGTAGCAGATCTTGTCGAAGGGCGCGTCGGGATTGACCTTGGCCAGTGCGATCTCGGGCAGCACGGTGAAGTTGGAGAAGGTCGAGCAGCCCATATAGTGAAAGATCTTGTCCTTGCCGATCGAGAAGCGCGACGAACCATCGGGCATGAGGCCCTGGCCCTGCGTGGCGCGGATCGCCGTGCAGAGGTTCGTCTTCCTCGACAGGCAGGACGGGCACTGGCGGCATTCGGGCGTATAGAGCGGGATGACGTGGTCGCCCTTCTTGAGCGAGGTGACACCCTTGCCGACATCGACGACGACGCCGGCACCCTCATGGCCGAGGATGGCCGGAAACAGACCTTCCGGATCGGCGCCCGACAGTGTGAATTCGTCGGTGTGGCAAATACCTGTCGCCTTGATCTCGACCAGCACTTCGCCCTCGCGCGGGCCCTCGAGGTCGACCTCCATGATCTCCAGCGGCTTTCCGGCGGCGACAGCGACAGCGGCGCGGGTTTTCATCAGGCGTCCTCCAATGCGAATTTTTCCAAGGTTTCAGGTTTTGCCGACACGATCAACTGGCAGCTGGCTCCCCGACTGGGCCACAGCGATGAATTGGAATCGCAAGTCGATTGAAAGGCAGTGAATTGCATGGTCGGCTTGACCCTGCAAGCACAGGCCATAAAAGGAACGGCCGACCCGAGGGATGACATTTCGCATGTTCACCAAGATCCTGATCGCCAATCGCGGCGAAATTGCCTGCCGCGTCATCAAGACGGCGCGCAAGATGGGCATTGCCACGGTCGCGGTCTATTCCGATGCCGATCGCGACGCCGTGCATGTCGAGATGGCCGACGAGGCGGTGCATATCGGGCCTTCGCCAGCCGCGCTGAGCTATCTCGTCCCTGAAAAGATCATCGCCGCGTGCAAGGAGACGGGAGCCCAGGCCGTGCACCCCGGCTACGGATTCCTGTCCGAGCGGGCGGCCTTCTGTGAGGCGCTGGAAGCGGAAGGCATCATTTTCATCGGCCCGAAGCCCAAGGCGATCAAGGCGATGGGCGACAAGATCGAATCGAAGAAGTTCGCCAACGCCGCCAAGGTTTCCACCGTGCCCGGCTGGCTCGGCGTCATCGAGAATGCCGACCATGCCGAAAAGATCGCCGGCGAAATTGGCTATCCCGTGATGATCAAGGCTTCGGCCGGCGGCGGCGGCAAGGGCATGCGCATCGCCTGGAGCGAAGCCGAAGTGCGCGATGGCTTCGACCGCGCGCGCTCGGAAGCCAAGAGTTCGTTCGGCGACGATCGTCTCTTCATCGAGAAATTCGTCGTCGATCCGCGCCACATCGAAATCCAGGTGCTGGCCGACGCGCATGGCAACGCGCTCTATCTCGGCGAGCGCGAATGCTCGATCCAGCGACGCAACCAGAAGGTCGCCGAAGAGGCGCCGTCGCCATTCCTGGACGCAGCGACACGCAAGACCATGGGCGAGCAGTCTGTGGCGCTGGCCAAGGCCGTCGACTACCAGAGCGCCGGCACGGTCGAATTCATCGTCGACAAGGACAAGAACTTCTATTTCCTTGAAATGAATACACGATTGCAGGTCGAGCACCCGGTGACGGAGCTCATCACCGGCATCGATCTGGTCGAGCAGATGATCCGCGTCGCCGCCGGCGAAAAGCTTGGCCTGAAGCAAAGCGACATCGAGCTGAACGGCTGGGCGGTGGAAAGCCGGCTCTATGCCGAAGACCCTTACCGCAATTTCCTGCCTTCGATCGGCCGGCTGACGCGCTACCGGCCGCCGGAGGAAGGACAATTCGGCGATGTCGTCATCCGCAACGACACCGGCGTCACCGAAGGCTCCGAAATCTCGATGTTCTACGATCCGATGCTGGCCAAGCTGTGCACCTGGGCGCCGACGCGTCTGGAAGCCATCGATGCCATGTCGGAAGCGCTCGACAGCTTCGTCGTCGACGGAATCGAGCACAACATTCCGTTCCTGGCTGCCTTGATGCAGCATCAGCGTTGGCGGGAAGGGCGGATATCGACCGCTTTCATATCGGAGGAATATCCCGACGGTTTCGCGCCGGTCGTGCCGAACGACGACGAGAAAGCGGTGCTGGCGTCGATCGCGACCGCAGTGGAACTGCTGCGACGTGATCGGCTTGACCGGCTGGGCGGGCGCCTGGCGCCGCATTCGGGAGCGCTGAAGCGCGACTGGGTCGTGAAGATCGATGATGACTATCTGTCGGCGTCCATCATCGAGGGCATGATTTCCATTCCGATGGAAGTCGATCTGTCGATCGCGGGCGGCAAGGCGCTGACCGTTGCATCCGACTGGCGGCCGGGCGATCTGGTCTGGCGCGGTACGGTCGGCAAGCGCAAGGTTACGGCTCAGGTCAGGCCGGTCGCCAATGGCTTTCGCATCGCCTGGAAAGGCATGTCGGTGACCGCGCGCGCCATGCTGCCGCGCACCGCCGAACTGGAAAGGCTGATGCCCGAAAAGGTGGCGCCGGACACGTCGAAGCTGCTGCTTTGCCCGATGCCCGGCCTTGTCGTGTCGATTGCCGTTGCCGAAGGCCAGGAGGTCAAGGCAGGCGAGACATTGGCTGTGGTCGAAGCGATGAAGATGGAAAACGTGCTGCGTGCCGAACGCGACCTTGTCGTCTCCAAACTCAACGCCAAGCCGGGCGACAGCCTGGCTGTCGACGCCGTGATCATGGAGTTTGCTTAGGGCTAGCCGGGCAGGCAGCCTGTGATCAGCAGTGGTTTGTGCTGGACTGGCATGGCGCGGTCCCGGACAATACATCTCCATCGACTCAAGGACCTTCACGCAGCACCATGGCCGACGAAAAACTCCCCCGCGATCCCTTGAAGCGAGAAGCGGCGATTGCTGCGGCGCGGCCGGAGGCCCCGGCGCGGCCCTTCGTCCATTTGCGCGTGCATTCGGCCTATTCGCTGCTGGAAGGCGCCTTGCAGATCGGCAAGGTGGTGGCTCATGCGGTCAAGGACGAAGCCCCGGCCATCGCCGTTACCGACACCAACAACCTGTTCGGCGCGCTCGAATTCGCGCAGAAGGCGGTGAAGGACGGCATCCAGCCGATCATCGGCTGCCAGACGGCGCTCGCCTTTTCCGGCGAAAACAGCGATGGCCAGCGCGACCGCCGACGGCAAGGTCCCGATATGCGGCCGGTCGTCCTGCTTGCCGCGACCGAGGCGGGCTATTCCAATCTGGTCAGGCTGGTCAGCCGCGTCTACCTCGAAACGCCGCCGGGCGAAGCCGTGCACCTGACCACCGAAATGATGGAAGGCTATTGTGACGGGTTGATCTGCCTCAGCGGCGGACCGCGCGGACCGATCGGCACCGCGCTCAAGGAAGATCGCCGCGATCTGGCCGAAGCCCGGCTTTTGACCCTCAAGGAGATGTTCGGCGACCGGCTCTATGTCGAGCTTGACCGGGTTTCCGGTTATGATCGCGTGATCGAAAAATCCTCGATCGATCTGGCCTATGCCCATGAACTGCCGCTGGTCGCCACCAACGAGGCGTTCTTTTCCTCTCGCGACGACTATGATGCACATGACGCGCTGATTGCCATTGCCGAGGGATCGGTCGTTGCCGCTGACAACCGCCGCCGGCTGTCGCCCGACAATTTCCTGCGCAGCCAGGCCGATATGGCAAGGCTCTTTGCCGACCTGCCGGAGGCGATCGACAACACTGTCGAGATCGCGCTGCGCTGCTCCTATTACCCGAAGAACCGCAATCCGATCCTGCCGCGCTTCACCGGCGGCGATGTCGCAGACAATGACGCCGCCGTGCAGGCGGAAGCCGACGAACTGGCCCGCCAGGCCCATGAGGGGCTCGACGCGCGCCTTGCCATGCATGGCCCGACCGCGGGCTATACGGTCGAGCAATACCGCGAGCGGTTGAACTTCGAGCTTGGCATCATCACCAAGATGAAGTTTCCCGGCTACTTCCTGATCGTTGCCGACTTCATCAAATGGGCCAAGGCGCAAGGCATTCCGGTCGGGCCTGGCCGCGGTTCGGGCGCAGGCTCGCTGGTCGCCTATTCGACCACCATCACCGACATTGATCCGCTGCGCTTCTCGCTGCTGTTCGAGCGCTTTCTCAATCCCGACCGCGTGTCGATGCCCGACTTCGACATCGACTTCTGCCAGGATAGGCGCGAGGAGGTCATCCGCTACGTCCAGCAGAAATACGGCCGCGACCAGGTCGGCCAGATCATCACCTTCGGTACGCTGCAGGCGCGCGCCGTGCTGCGCGACGTCGGCCGCGTCCTGCAGATGCCCTATGGCCAGGTCGACAAGCTCTCCAAGATGGTGCCGCAGAACCCGGCCAATCCGGTCAAGCTCGCCGACGCCATCGCCAACGAGCCGCGCTTTGCCGAAGAGGCCGAGAGGGAGCCGATCGTCCAGACGCTGCTCGACATGGCGCAGAAGCTGGAAGGCCTCTACCGCCATGCCTCGACGCACGCCGCCGGCATCGTCATCGGCGACCGGCCGCTGTCGGAGCTGGTGCCGATGTACCGCGATCCGCGCTCGGACATGCCCGTCACCCAGTTCAACATGAAATATGTCGAGCAGGCCGGACTGGTGAAGTTCGACTTCCTCGGCCTGAAGACGCTGACCGTGCTGGAGACGGCGGTGAAGCTGATCCGCCGGCGCGGCATCGAGATCGACCTGGCAACCATCCCGCTCGACGATCCCGAGACCTACGCCATGCTGTCGCGCGGCGAAGTGGTCGGCGTGTTCCAGGTGGAAAGTGCCGGCATGCGCAAGGCGCTGATCGGCATGCGGCCCGACTGCATCGAGGACATCATCGCGCTGGTCGCACTGTATCGACCCGGCCCGATGGAAAACATCCCGACCTACAACGCCCGCAAGCATGGCGAGGAGGAGATGGCCTCGATCCATCCCAAGATCGACCATCTGGTGAAGGAGACGCAAGGCGTCATCGTCTACCAGGAACAGGTGATGCAGATCGCGCAGGAGCTGTCGGGCTACTCGCTCGGCGAAGCCGATCTGCTGCGCCGCGCCATGGGCAAGAAGATTCGCGCCGAGATGGACAAGCAGCGCGAGCGCTTCGTCTCCGGCGCGGTCGAGCGTGGCGTCGGCAAGCCGCAAGCCGACTTCATTTTCGACCTGCTGGCCAAGTTCGCCGACTATGGTTTCAACAAATCGCACGCCGCCGCCT
>NZ_RZRP01000394.1:0-5733 GCF_003997795.1 Mesorhizobium sp. M7A.F.Ca.US.005.03.2.1
CCTCGAGCACGCGCTGGCGCGTGTCGGCATTGACGTCGGCGCGGCCGTTCAGCGCCCGCGATACCGTGCCGATCGAAATGTTCAGGTGACGGGCAAGGTCATGAATGCTGGATGCCAAGTGACTGTACTCCCCTTGCTTGGCTAGCACCGGTAGCCGCTCAGGCCAAGGCGACAGGACGATTTTCACGAGCGGCCAATTGACATTCTACGCCTTCGGGTGTGTTCTCGTAAACGTTTACGGAAAAACGTTTACGGTCATGCCGTGGATGCCGTGACGATCGGTCTGGAGGGACCGAGCGGAGGAGGAGCGCCGGATGATCAATGCCGTCCTGGTCGGCTGCGGAGCGATGAGCAAGGCCTGGCTCGATGCCGCGCAGCAAGTCGACGGGCTCGCCATTGTCGGCCTTGTGGATCTCGATGCCGACAGGGCACGGGCGCGGGCGCACGAATACGGCCTCACCAATGCCGTCATCGGCAGCAGCCTCGATACCGTCCTCGATCAGATCAAACCGCAAGCGGTGTTCGATGTCGTGGTTCCCGCCGCCCGGCGCGCGGTCGCGCTGTCCGCCTTTGCGCACAATTGCCATCTGCTGACGGAAAAGCCGCTCGCCGACAGTCCGGAAAATGCGCGCGCCATCGTCGAGGCCGCGCGTCGCGCCGGGCGCATCCATGCGGTCGTGCAGAACCGCCGCTATGTCGCCAATGTCAGGCGCATCCGGAGGTTCCTGGACTCCGGCGCCATCGGTGCGCCGACCAGCATCCACGCCGACTTCTTCGTCGCGCCGCATTTCGGCGGTTTTCGCGAGGAGATGGCCCATGTGCTGCTGCTCGACATGGCGATCCACACCTTCGACGCCGCTCGCTACATGGTGAATGGCGAGCCGGCCGGCGTCTATTGCCAGGAATGGGAGCCGGCCAGTTCCTGGTACAGGCAGGGATCTTCGGCCAGCGCCGTCTTCGATCTCGGCGACGGCAAGGTCTTCACCTACGCCGGCAGCTGGTGCGCGGCCGGCTTCCGCACCAGTTGGGAAAGTGCATGGCGCATCGTTGCCGAGCGCGGCAGCCTCATCTGGGACGGTCATGACGATTTGAGGGCAGAAGCAGTGATGCCGGGCCGCGAGGGAATGTTCGACAAAACCCAGCCGATCGAGGTGCCGCCGCTCGATGCGTCCGATCGCGTCGGCGGCCATCTCGGCATTCTCCAGGATTTCATGCACGCCATCGAGACCGGCACCGAGCCGGAAACGCGCGGCGGCGACAACATCAAGAGCCTGGCCATGGTTTTTGGCGCCATCGAAAGCGCCGAGACCGGCCGCCGCGTGACAATCGCAGAGGAAGCACAATGACGCCGAACCCGCTTCTCGACATCCGGATCGGCACCATGGTGCGGGCCAATCTCGACGACCCGGCGGCTTACATCAAGCAGATCCTGCCGCTCGGCTTCGAGAGCATCCAGCCCTTCTTCTGGCAGACGCTGGGCGGCAAGGATTTGCCGCGGCTGGCCGGCCAGATCCGCGAGGCGATCGGCGATGCCGACGTCACCGTGTCCTCGCTCGGCGTGTTCGGCAATCCGCTGGAAGACGGCGAGGTCGATCGCGGCGTGCTCAAGGCCTGGGAGACGGTCATCGACAATGCGCATCTGTTCGGCACCTCGATGGTCAGCGGCTTCACCGGCCGCCTGCGCGGCAAGAAGCTGACCGACAGCCTGCCGCGCTTCAAGGAGGTCTGGGGACCGCTGGCCAGACGCGCCGCCGACAAGGGCGTGCGCATCGCCTTCGAGAACTGCGCGATGGACGGCAACTGGGCCGCCGGCGACTGGAACATCGCCCACAATCCGGACGCCTGGGAGCT
This sequence comes from Mesorhizobium sp. M7A.F.Ca.US.005.03.2.1, assembly GCF_003997795.1. Taxonomy (NCBI): domain Bacteria; kingdom Pseudomonadati; phylum Pseudomonadota; class Alphaproteobacteria; order Hyphomicrobiales; family Phyllobacteriaceae; genus Mesorhizobium; species Mesorhizobium sp. M7A.F.Ca.US.005.03.2.1. Next base: position 1,852 of record NZ_RZRP01000394.1, read on the forward strand.
GATGTTCAACGAAGTGCCGGACGACAATCTCGGGCTGGAATGGAGCCCTGCCACCAGCTCGTCTATCTGATCGATCCGATGCCGCAGATCCGCAAATGGGCGCCGCGCATCTTCCACGTCCACGGCAAGGACGCGACGGTGCGCTGGGATGTCATCCGCGAGCATGGCGTGTTCGGCCGGCTGCCCTTCGTGCAAATGCGAACGCCGGGCTTCGGCGACAGCGACTGGACGCGGGTGATCAGCGAATTGCGGCTGGCCGGCTACAAGGGGGCCATCGATATCGAAGGTTGGCACGACCCGGTCTATCGCGGCGACCTCGAGATCACCGGCCAGGTGCGGGCGCTGGAATATCTCAAGCAATGCCGGGGAGGGGCCAGCTACCTGCCGAACCCGATGTGAGGATCGGCCGGCGGGAGGAGCCGGCCGGGATGTCTGCAACGCACATTGCCGAAGCGAATGTCGAAACCCCTCGCTTGCGAGGACAAAAAGGGAGGATAAGTGCATGAGCATGACGATGAGAAGGACAGTTCTGCGCTCGACCGTCGTGGCCGCCGCCACGGTGCTTGCCGCTGCGATCTCCACCTTGCCCGCGCAGGCGCTCGACGCCAAATGGTGCAAGGACGTCCACATCCGTTTCTTCGTCGGCGGCGCCGAGGGCGACGCTTTCGGCACCATCGTCTACAATGGCGCCAAGCAGGCAGAGGCCGATCTGGGGCCGAAGGTCGACTACATCTTCTCCCAGTGGGACATCGAAAAGATGGTTCAGCAACTGCGCGAGGCCGTCGCGGTCAAGCCCAACGGCATCGCCATGATGGGCCATCCGGGCGATGCATCGATCATGCCGCTCGCCGAACAGGCGCACAAGGATGGCATCAAGATGATGTACCAGAACGTGCCTGTGCCGAAGGTGGTGGAAGCGTTCGGCGGCGGCTATGTCGGCGCCCAGCAGGAACAGCAGGGCCGCGCGCTCGGCGCCGAGGCGTTCAAACTGGGCAAGCTGAAGGCCGGCGACAAGGCGATCATGATCGGTCCGTTCGAAAACGAAAGTCGCGGCGCGCGCGAACGTGGCACGGTGGCGGCGCTCAAGGAAGCCGGCGTCGAGGTCATCCAGTTGTCCTCACCGCCGAGCGGCGAATGGGCGTCCGATCCCAACCTGGCCATTCCGGTGATCACCGCGGCGCTGCTCAACAATCCCGGCGTCAAGGCGGTCGGCTATCCCGGCGGGCAGATGCTCGGCAATGTCTCGACCTATATGCAGGCGGCCGGACGCAAGGCGGGCGAGATCTTCAATTTCGGCTTCGACACCAGCCCGCAGATCGTCGAGGGTTTCAAGGGCGGCTGGGTGCAATTGACCGCCGACCAGCAGCCGTTCCTGCAGGGCTATCTGCCGATCCTCAGCCTCTGCCAGCAGGTTGTGCTGGGGCTGGCGCCGATGAATGTCGACACCGGCGCCGGCTTCGTCACGCCCGAAAATTACGAGATCGTCGCCGAGCTCGCCAAGCAGGCGCTGCGCTGACCTCCCAAGCCGCCGGCCGGGATCTCAGGCCCCGGCCGGCGGGACCGCTGGCGACGACGCCGGCACGAGACAATGAAAGCGAGCATCCGATGGCCGAACGCCTCATCGAACTGCGCGACATCAGCAAGTCCTATGGCCAGGTCTATGCGCTGGGCGGGGTCAATCTCAGCGTCGACCGCGGCGAGGTGGTCGGCCTGCTCGGTGACAATGGCGCCGGCAAGTCGACGCTGATCAAGATCCTCTCGGGCGTGGTCAAGCCGACCAGCGGCGAAATCCTCGTGCGTGGTAAGCCGGTGACCGGGTGGAGCGCGGCGCGTTCCCGCGAAGCCGGCATCGAGACGGTGTTCCAGGACCGGGCGCTGGCCGTGCAGCAGACCATCGTTCGCAACATCTTCATGGGCCGCGAGCTGACCGGATTCTTGGGCTTTCTCAGGGTCAACAAGGAGATCGAGGAGGCAAGCCGGCTGATGCGCGAGATCGGCTTCACCTCGAAAGTGTTCACGCCGCAGTCGATCGTCGGCCAGCTTTCGGGCGGCGAACGCCAGGGCGTGGCGATCGCCCGCGCCATCTACAAGCAGGCCGAGCTGATCGTCCTCGACGAACCGACGACGGCGCTGTCGCTGACCGAAACCGCCAAGGTATTCCATTTCGTGCGCCAGGTGCGGGCGAGCGGCCGCTCGATCCTGTTCATCGGCCACAACATCCATCATGTCTTCGACATCGCCGACCGCTTCGTGGTGCTGGATCGCGGCAGGATCGCACTGACGACCGACCGCAGCGAGGTCAAGTCGGCCGAAGACCTCATCAACTTCATGGAAGAGGTTGCGCATCCCGGCGGATTGGCCGGGCTGCACGATGCCGGCGACGCGGAGCAGAGAGCACGATGAGCAAGACCATGGAGCCCGACCTGCACGAGCCGTCCTCCGGCATTCCCCGTCCCAGTTCTCAGAAGGAATGGAGGCACCCATCCGATCACTGGATGCGCGGCTTCATCCTCGACAACCGTGCCGCGCTCGGCACGCTCGCCGTGTTCATCGTCATGATGACGGTGTTCCTGATCGCCAACCCGACCGTTTTCACCACCTGGTATCTCTACCGTTCGGTGCTGACGACGCTCCCCGTTGCGCTGTTCGTGGTGGTGCCGCTGGTCTTCGTCGTCACCTGCGGCGAGATTGACCTGTCGTTTCCGGCAACGATGGGCTTCGCCTCATGGGTCTTCGCGCTGGTCGTGCAGGCCGGTTACGATCCGTTTCTCGGCATCGCCGCGGCACTCGTCACCGGCATGCTGCTCGGCTTCCTCGTAGGCTCGCTGGTCGTCTATGGCGGGCTGTCGTCGTTGATCGCCACGCTGGGCATGAATTTCCTGCTGCGCGGCCTGATCCAGATCATCAACGAGGGCAAGTCGATGGCGCTGACCAGCCTCAGCGACAGCTGGGCCTACACGATCTTCTCCAGCCAGCTCCTGGGCATTCCGGTGCAGATCTTCTGGGCCATCGGCTTCGTCGTGCTGTCGGCGATGCTCTATAACCGCCATCGTTTCGGCGCGCAGGTGAGGGTGGTGGGTGACAATCCCGACAGCGCCCAGCAGATGGGCATCGACGTCAAGCGCGTGCGGGTGAAAGTGTTCGTCTTCGTCGGCATCGGTGCGGCGATCGCCGGCACCTTCTCGGTGATGATCAACTTCACCTGGTGGCCGACCGCCGGTGACGGCTATCTCCTGCCGGTGCTGGCCTCGGTGTTCGTCGGCGGCACGCCGACCTGGGGCGGCATCGGCACCGTCGTCGGCGGCGTCATCGGCGCGGTTACCGTGTCCTTCATCCAGACCGGCGTCGTGGCGGCGGGATTGAGCGGTTTCTATGTGCAGTTCTTCAACGGGCTGATCATCATCCTGTCGCTGCTGGGGCACAAATGGAATCAGGCGCGGTATCGGTGAGGGGCTGTTTCGTTGGCGGACCGCATGCCTTGACGATTGGCGTAGACATCAATCACTTCGTCATCCACGGGTCTGCGCCGCGTCGCTACCCTCCTTGCTTCGCCCGTGGACGACGAAGGTGAGGCTTCCGCGGGGAAAACGCCATCTTCACACCGCAGCCACAAACCCATCCAGCACGCGTTTCTGGCCGGCTTTGTCGAAGTCGATGGTCAGCTTGTTGCCTTCGATGGCCGAGATGTTGCCGTTGCCGAATTTCTGGTGGAAGACACGGTCGCCGACGTTGAAGGCGGACGGCTTGTCGGAGACGGATTTGGCGACCAGCTCGCCGTCGATGGTGCGGCCCTTGACCGAGGTGCGACCGGCGCCGTAGCCGCTGTCCGTCTCGCCGTAGCCGATGCGCTCGACCTGGTGGCCGGAGCGCGAGCCCCAGTTG
>NZ_RZRP01000395.1:0-5727 GCF_003997795.1 Mesorhizobium sp. M7A.F.Ca.US.005.03.2.1
CGTCCAGCAGGGCCAGCAGGATCTCGACGCTGCGGCCGGCCATGGCGGTGAAATCCTGCGCCATGGTGGTCAGCGCCGGACAGGTGTAGCGGCTCAGCGGATGGTCGTCGTGGGCGGCAACGCGCAGATCGCAATCGGGCCTGCGGCCGACCTTCAGGCCGCGCGAGTACGCGGCCGCCATTACGCCAAAGGCGAGACGATCGTTGGCGCACAGGATGGTGCGGCCAGGCAAGGTCCCGGCCTCCAGCATTTTTTCCGTCTGCTCGTAGCCGATGCGTTCGAAGTCCCAGGTGTAATCGCGCGCGGCCTCGATGACGGCCGGCTTGAAGCCGGCGGTCTCCATCGCGACGATGTAGCTCTCCTGGCGTTCGCCGGAGTTGTGGTTGACATGTGGGATGTCGAGATAGACCGGCGGTTCGCCCGAGCGACAGAGATAGTCGACGATGGTCGACACGCTCTGCCGGTTGTCGTTGCCGACGAACGGCGTATCGCCCTCGATATAGGTGTCGAAATAGACGATCGGAATGTCCTGCCCGAGCTTGTCGAAGACGCTGCGGTCGGAGGCCAGGCCGAGCGGGGCGATGATCGCGCCAGCCACCTTCAGCGACAGCAGCGTCCTGACCGACTCCGCTTCCAGCTTCGGCGAGCCATGCGAGGAGATGACGATCGGCCAGTAGCCTTCGTCGCGGCAACGAAATTCGATGCGGCTGACCATCTCGGCGTAGAAAGGATCGGTGATCGTCGGCACGACGATGCCGATGTTGCGGGTGCGCTTGCGGTTGAGATTGCGGGCGAAAAGGTTCGGCTGATAGTCCGAGGAACGCAGGGCGGCTTCGATGCGCGCCCGCGTCGCCGGCTTCACGCTCGCCGGATCGTCGAAATATTTGGACAGCGTCGGGCGCGACACGCCGCATGCCTGGGCGAAGTCGTCCATCGTGCGGTGCGTCTTCTCCGCCATCGATATGTTCCTGATCCCCTGCCAACGATCGGCCCCGCCCACAGTCATGCGGCCGTTGACCGGATGCGACAATGCTCGACGGAACTTATTCAGTCAATTTTCACAGTTCCCATTAGAATGCAAAAAGATTGCGTGCGTCAAATTATTTGTTAACGCTTTAAACCTGATGGCGTCAGTTCGACGAGGATAGGCTGCAGAAGCTTGCCGCTCAGCCCTCGGCTACGGGCCTGCTTGCCAAATGTCGCCATGCCGCCCATACACGGCTTGGAAATCACCCCACCCCGTTCGCCCCCCCTGCCAGGGATACCGTCCAATGTCCGTGACGCCGTGGTCAAAGCCGTGACGGATCACTCCACGCCATCGCTCGCCAGCCTGGGCTGGACCGAACTTTTCGGCGACCAGCTCGAGCCCGGCGAAGCCAATCTTGTCCCGACGCGGATCGCCACCGTCCACCGCGATCGCCTGACCGGCCTGTCCCAGGCAGGGCCGGTCGACCTGACGCTGCCGGCGCAGGCGAACACCGGTGACTATGCCGTCGGCGACTGGGTTCTGGTCGATGGGCATGAACACCTTGTGAAGCGCCGCCTGACCCGCAAGACGGTGCTGGAACGCCGCACCCAGGGCGGTGGCAGGGTGCCGCAGCTTGCCGCGGCCAATGTCGACACGCTGTTCATCGTCACCTCGTGCAATGCCGACTTCAATCCCGCCCGGCTCGAGCGCTATCTGGCGCTGGCCAACGAGGCCGGAACGACGCCGGTGATCCTGCTGACCAAGGCCGATACCGCTGAAGACGCCGAGACCTACCAGAAGCAAGCTGCGGCGTTGCAGCGTGGATTGCCGGTGGTAATGCTGAACCCCCGCACATCGGATGCGGCAACCGTCCTGGCTGCCTGGTGCGGTGTCGGCCAGACGGTGGCGCTGATCGGCTCCTCCGGCGTCGGCAAATCGACGCTGGTCAACACGCTGGCCGGATCGGCGCAGCAATCGCCGCAACAGACCGGGGGCATCCGCGAGCACGATTCCAAGGGACGCCACACCACCACGTCGCGATCGCTGCATTCCATCGCCGGCGGTGGCTGGGTGATCGACACGCCGGGCATGCGGACGCTGCAGGTCAGCGATGTCGGCTACGGCATCGACACGCTGTTTGCCGAAATCACCGAGCTTGCACCGCTCTGCAAGTTCCGCGACTGCACGCATGTGCACGAGCCGGGTTGCGCGGTTCAGGCTGCCTTGAAGGCGGGGACGCTCGACCCGGAGCGCCTTGCCCGCTGGCGAAAACTGTCCGACGAGAACCAGAACAACACGCCGGTCCAGAGCGGGCCTCGCGGAGCCAAGACTTCCGGCGGTCGCGGAAAGAGGCGCTGAACGGCGAGGACTGAGGACTTCAGAGCTGCGCCGTGCCGAAAACGCGATCCCAGAATGCCGAAGTCACACCGAAATTGGCCGTTTCGTCGATGTGGTGATGCACCGCATGACGGCGCTTGAGCGTGTAGAGATAGCTCGGATGCGCCGGGTGCCAGTGATGGATCATGTGGTGGATGCTGATGTACCACAGATATCCCAGCATCAACCCGCAGCTCACCGCGCTCGCCGTGGCGAAATCTGAGACCACCCAAACGGGCACAAACGCGACCAGCGCATGCACGCCGAGACTGAGCCAGGTTGGCGTGCCCACAGAACTGCGTTCCTCGACATGGTGACGGTCGTGCAGGTCCTTGACGTAAGGAATATGGTGAAGAGCGAACCTGTGCAGCACATACTCGATCAGCGTCCAGAGGCCGAGACAGGCGAGGACAGTGCCGATCCAGCCTGGCGCACTCTCTTCGCCAGCCTCGAGCAGCCCGGCCACTGCCAGCACGGCGATCACCAGCGGATACACCACGAAGTCGCTATAGTAGCCAATAAGACCGAGTTGCATCGTCACCTAGCCTTCGAGCCGCCAAATAAGCGATGGTATCAGATTGCCGGACTCGCGACCGAGGTGCAATGCAGACGCGCCTGACATAGCGTCGCAATCCCCTAGTGCAAGGTTCGCATCAACGATTCAAGGACCATCGGCAGGCTGCCGGCTTCGCAAATGGACGTACAAAAATGGCAAAACGCAGTGCGGGATTGCTGATCTATCGCCGCAGCGATGGCGATCTTAGGGTGTTGCTGGTTCACCCGGGCGGGCCGTTCTGGGCGAAGAAGGACGATGGCGCCTGGTCGATACCGAAGGGTCTCGTCGGCGAGGACGAGGATGAGTTGACGGCAGCGCAACGCGAGACCGAGGAAGAGCTCGGCGTCAAGGTCGACGGCACCTTCGCGCGGCTTGGCGACTACAAACAACCCGGTGGCAAGGTTGTCACGGCCTGGTCCGTCGAGGCGCGCATCGACATCGATGTGGCTGCCATCAAAAGCAACATGTTCACCATGGAATGGCCGCCAAGGTCGGGATCCCTGAAGGAATTTCCGGAGGTCGACAGAGCGGGCTGGTTCACTTTGGCCGAGGCGGAGGTGAAAATCCTCAAGGGGCAGCGCCCGATGCTTTTGGATTTTGCCAGGCAGCAAGGCGCCGGATGATCCGCAGCCCTCAATAGGGCAGGCCGACATAGTTCTCGGCGAGCGCGGTCGATGCGGCACGCGACTGCACGAGATAGTCGAGCTCGGCCTCCTGGATGCGCTGGCCGAACTCGCCGGTGTCGGGAAAACGGTGCAGCATCGTCGTCATCCACCAGGAAAAGCGAACCGCCTTCCAGACCCGTGCCAGCGCCTTGCCGGAATAGGCGTCGATGCCAACAGATGATTTCTCGATGTAGAAGTCGCGAAAACCGGCGAAGAGATAGCGCACGTCGCTGGCGGCGAGGTTGAGGCCCTTGGCGCCGGTCGGCGGCACGATGTGGGCGGCGTCCCCGACCAGGAACAGCCTGCCGAAACGCATCGGCTCGGCGACGAAAGAGCGCAGCGGCGCGATCGACTTTTCAAAGGATGGTCCGGTAACGACGCTTGCCGCGGTCTGCTCCGGCAAGCGGCGGCGCAACTCGTCCCAGAAGCGATCGTCCGGCCAGGCTTCGACGCGATCGTCCTGCGGACACTGCACATAATAGCGGCTGCGATGCGTCGAGCGCATCGAGCACAGGGCAAAACCCCGCTCGTGATTGGCGTAGACCAGTTCGTGATCGGCCGGCGGCACTTCGGCCAGCACGCCGAGCCAGCCGAACGGATACTGCCGCTCGAAGATTTTCAGCGCACGCTCGGGCACCGATTTGCGGCTGACGCCGTGATAGCCGTCACAGCCGGCAATGAAGTCGCAATTGATGCGATGCGTGACCCCGTCCTTGTCATAGGTCGCGAAAGGTGCGGCGCCGTCGAAATCGTGCAACGCGACATTTGCCGCCTCGTAGATCGTGGTCAGTCCGTCCGCATCGCGCTTGTCCATCAAATCGTGCGTCACCTCGGTCTGGCCATAGACGGTGACATGCCTGCCGCCGGTTAGTGCCTCGAGGTCGATGCGGTGCAGGCGTCCGTCGAAGGCGAGCGAGATGCCGGAATGCGGCAGTCCTTCGGCATGCAGCCTTGCCGCCGCGCCAGCCTGTTCCAGCAATTCGACGGTGCCCTGTTCGAGCACCCCTGCCCGCACACGGCCAAGCACGTGCTCGCGGCTCGCGCGTTCCAGAATGACCGTCTCGACGCCGATGCCGGCCAGAAGCTGCCCAAGCAGCAGGCCGGACGGTCCGGACCCGACGATGACGATTTGCGTGCGCATCAGTGGCCGAGACTTTCGACCTGTGCGGTCAGCTCAGCGGCAAGGCGGAGCGACGCGGCCGTCGCGATGACCATTTGCGGCAGCAATAGCCATTCCAGCGTCCAGGCAGCGCCCGAGCGCTCCTGCTCATGCACGAGCGCGTGATGCATGCCCGCAAGCTGCGTGGCGTTGAAGCGGGCAAGCGCCACCAGCGCTTCGGCCTTCACCGGGTTCTGCTTGTGCGGCATGGCCGAAGAGCCGCCGCCGCCGGAAAGCTCGATCTCGGTTCCACCTTGCGCCATCAGCGCGATGTCCTGGCCGAATTTGCCGAGGCTGCCTGATAGCAGCGACATCAGGCCGGCGAAATCGGCGAGTGCGTCACGCTGGTTCTGCCAATGCGGTGCGTCGCCAAGGCCGAGCTTTGCGGCCAGTGCTGCGCGCACCGCCGGACCTTTGTCGCCTAGCTTTTCCAGCGTGCCGGCGGCACCGCCGAACTGCACCACCAGCAGACGCCTCGACTGTTCCGACAATCTTTCCTGATGCCGTTGCAGTGGCGCCCGCCACGTCCTGACGCGATCGGCCACTTTGATCGGAATGGCTGGCTGCATGCGCGTCATTCCCTTCAGCGCCCTGCCGCCAAACCGCTCTTCGAGCGAGACGAGCCGTATAATGGTCTCGGTCAGGAGCAGGCCGAGATGCTCGACGATGGACTTCAGCCGAAACACCAGGCCGGTATCGATGACATCGTGGCTGGTTGCGCCGAGATGCACTTTGTCGCCATGCGGTTCGCCGACCGCCGCCCTGATCTGGCGTACCAGTTCCGGCACAATGACGCCGTCTTTGGCGACGGCAGCCCGCAGCAAGGCGGTGTCGGGCCGGAATGTGGCAAGTGCGGCCACGATCGCGGCGGCATCATCCTTGGTGATAATCCCGTTTTCAGCTTCCGCTTGCGCCAGCGCCCGCTCGAAGGCAAGCATCGCCTCGATTTCCGCCTCGACGGAAAAACGCCGGTTCGCCTCCTCGTCGCCGAGAAGAGCGGAGA
>NZ_RZRP01000396.1:0-5721 GCF_003997795.1 Mesorhizobium sp. M7A.F.Ca.US.005.03.2.1
CGCCCGGATCAACACAACTTCTGCTTTGTTGCCAATGCACGGCACCCGCGAAATCCCTCTTCAGGCAGGGCTCCTCACCTCTCAACGCCTGATTGGTCAAGATGCGCGACTGAACACCAAAGTCCTTTCTGTAGCGTTCCGCCTGCGCGGCGTCCGTATCGAGCTCACGGGCCTCGCGATGCATCTGGATGTAGCCGCGTCTGACGAACAAGTGTTCTGCGCCGGCTCCGGCAATCAGCTTGTCGTGGTCCGCGGCGCAGTGGCCAATCAACTGCCTATAGATTTGGGAAATTGTCCGATATCTTATCGGGGCAGAGTTGAGATAGTAGAGCGCGAGTGGCAGTGCCGCGGAGGGCAGAGCCGCCAGATGGTACCTGACGTCGTTGCCCAACCCGAATGCCAGACGCAGTACATCAAGCGCGGCCCGCGGAAATGCATAGGGCTCCATCACTTCGACCTGGACAATCCCGGCGTTTCCGTAGCTTGCCTCCCTGCCCGGTTGCCGACGGTCAATGATGATGACCTCATGCCCGCCTTCTTGCAGGGCAAGTGCTGTCGTCACACCGACGATGCCGGCGCCGAGGATCGCAAACTCACTCATCGGCAAGTCAAACGCTACAGTCCTGCGCGATGACAGCTATTTCAATCAGCGCGTCGACGACCAACTCGCTAACCACAGTGACACGGACCGGCAGCGGATGGTGACTGAAGAAAGCGCGATACACCTGGTTGAAGGCGGAGAAATTGTCCTTGCGCACCAGGTAGCAGGTACAGGAGAGGATATCGCGTCGCGATAATCCACTAGTGCCAAGGGTGGCCTCGATCCGCCGCAGAACGTTTTGGGTTTGCTGCACAATGTCGCCGGAGATTTTTCCAGTGTCATCGAAGCCGAGTTCGCCCGAGAGGTAGACTGTATCGCCGGCACGGCGAAGGTTTGAGAACGGCAGTGTGGAAGCGGTCATGACAGGTCCTTGGAAGGATCGGCGCGGCGGCGCTCTTTTGGGTTCGCTAGCGAGCAAACAGGTTCTGCCGTCGCAGGACGTTGATACAGGATGGAGCCCGCTCCGAGGCGAGCAGGCTTCCAGTTCCAGCGGCAATCAACGAGAGGTCGTCTCCGGGCCCTTATCCATGGAGAAACTTAGCTGGCTGTAGATCGCTCTGTCCTTGTCGAAATAGCGCGCCCATTCACGGTCCCCGAATGAGAAATGCCACCATTCGCCGTCAAATGGCGCAAAGCCGGCGCGAAGCATGCAGAACCTGAGCGTCTGTCGATTGCGCCAGTGCTCTCTCTTGATGAATGGCGAAAAGACGTAGGTGTCCGGGCAATCCTCGCCCAGTTCAGTGCCCATAGCGAGCGCCTGACCGTTCGATTGAATGATCCGGACGTCGACCGCGCCGCCGGTCGGGTGCCCTGCTACCTCCGGTACGGCCGAGAAACGGTGAGCCGCCTCCTTCAGCGCTTCACCAGACAGGGAGGGAGTTCTTTGCTGCACGTGCTGGATCTGCTCCTGGAATTGCTGGCGCTGCACATCGAGATGCCGATAGCCACAGACAACCTCCAGGTCGTAATCCTGTGCGATTTCGCGGAGCGCGCGTTGCGCCACATCCAGCATCGGGACCACACGCGACCGGACGAAGATCTGGTCTCCCGTGTGTACTTTCATCGTACTGTCTACGGCGAGGACTTTGCCTGAGAACTCGGGGCCGATCGCAATCAGGGGCTCGTCATTGTCCTCCACCGGCACTGCGGCCAATTCCGTGTATGTCAGGAAATGCCGCTCAAGGGCAGCATAGCAGGCGTCCTGCGTGTTCATGTAATTTTGCTCCTCGCAATTCTAGATCAAGGGATGGTGACAGGCGGCTTGCTGTCCGCTGGCGATAGTCATCAGGGGCGGCAATAATTGGCGGCACAGGTCGGTGGCGCGTGGACAGCGTGCTGCGAATGAACAGCCGGGCGGGATATCATAGCCACTGGGGACTTCACCCGAAAGCCGGGCGACCTTGCGTCGTTGCTTGGGGTCGGGCTCGTATGTGCTGTCGAACAGGGCCTGCGTGTAGGGGTGGCAAGGTTTGGCGTTGCTCGCCATCACCTCGACCACACGGCCCAGATACATGACAAGGACGCGATGGCAGAAATAGCTGACCAGTCCGAGGTCGTGGGAAATGAAGAGATAGGTAAGGTTCAACTCGCCACGCAGTTGGTCCAACAGCGTGATGATCTGCGCCTGTACCGAGACGTCCAGAGACGCTGTCGGCTCATCAAGCACAACAAGGGACGGCTTGAGCGCGAGAGCACGGGCAATGCCGACCCGCTGTTTCTGTCCGCCTGACAACTGGTGGGGATAGCTGTTGGCGACAGCACCACTGAGGCCAACCATATCCAGCAGCGAGGTCACGGCTGCCTCCGCCGAATCTGGATTCACGCCCTGGATGCGGAAAGGCTCAAGCAACGCATCTCTTATCGAAAAACGAGGATCGATCGCCGAATATGGATCCTGGAACACCAGTTGCATGTGACGGCGCAACCGCCGCAAATTCCCCGCCGACAGCTGGGCGATGTCTTGCCCGTCGAAACGGACCTCTCCCGCGCTGGCCTCGATCAGCCGAAGCACCAGGCGGGCCAAGGTGGATTTGCCACATCCCGATTCACCGACGACCCCGACGATCTCGCCGCGTTGAATTTCGAAGGAGACATCGCTGACGGCGCGGAAGACGCGCGGCTTTCGAAACAGGGCCGTGTTCGTAAACCGGCAGCTGAGGTCCTTCACGGATAGAAGCTCGCTCATGCTGCTGTCACCAGATGGCAGGCGGTACCATGGCCTTCGCAATCACCGTGCAGTTTGGGAATTTCGGTCTGGCAGCGGACGACAGCAACCGGACAACGCGGACGAAAACGGCAGCCAGTCGGATAAGCCGCGGCGTTCGGTACCGTTCCCGGGATGGCGCTAAGGCTACCTCGCACCATGCCGAGGCGAGGAATGCAGCGGATCAGGGCTTTTGTGTAGGGATGGCGAGGATTTTCAAAGATCCGCTCCACCGCACCGGACTCAATTATCCGCCCGCAATACATGACAGCCACCCGATCGCAAGCGTGTGCCACGATGCCCATGTCGTGCGTTATGAGGATCAGCGCCAATCCGCGCTGCTTTACGAGATCCACGAGGATCTTGATGATTTGCGCCTGCACGGTGACGTCGAGCGCGGTGGTCGGTTCATCCGCAATAAGAAGCTGCGGCTCGCCGGCTAGCGCCATTGCGATGACAATGCGCTGCTTCATGCCGCCGGAGAGCTGAAAGGGATAGAGATCGTAGACGACAGCGGGATTGGGTATCTGCATGTCCGCCATGAGAGCCAGACTTCGTGCGCGGGCGGCCTTACGGTCGACCTTAAGATGAAGGCGCGATGACTGGTCGATCTGGGGGCCGACCCGTATCATCGGATCGAGCGACGTCATCGGGTTCTGCGTTATCAACGCAATCTTTCCGCCACGCAGCCGGCGCATGCGCTTTTCCGGCAGGCCCACCAGATCGATGCCGTCAAACGTCATGCGACCTGAGCTGATCCTCGCACCGATGCGTGGCAACAGGCCCATGATCGCTGTCGCCGACAGCGACTTGCCAGACCCCGACTCGCCGACCACGCCGAGAATCTCGCCACGATCGATACCGAAGGTGACATCATCGACAGGCGAGAAGGCGCCGAAACCGATCTGCAGTCGTTCCACATCAAGAAGCATTTTCATGCGCCCTTTGGTTTGGATCGGACATTGAGCGCCCCAATCAGAGCGTCGCCAAACAGGTTCAGGAAGATGACCGTCATGGCTACGGCAAATCCCGGAAACAGAATCACCCATGGCGCGATGAAGAGCTGCGCCGTCCCGGAACTCATCATGGCGCCCCAACTCGGCGTTGGCGGCTGCGCGCCCAGGCCAAAGAAGCCGAAAGTGGCTTCGAGGATGATGGCATCGCCCGTGGCAAGGATGGCGGCGACCAGCACCGGAGCAAGCACATTGGGCAGAAGGTGGGAAAACAGGATACGAAAGTGCGTGGCGCCGAGATTTCGGGTGGCTTCGATATAGGTTTCGCCGGTGAGCGAGATCACCTGGGTGCGCGTCAGCCGGGTGAATTGTGCAAGGTAGGCAATCGCCACCGCGCAGACGACACCGCCGAGTCCCGGCCCGACGACGGCGACCAGCATCAAGGCTATCAGTATCTCCGGAAACGACCAGGTAAGATCGACCGCCACCATCACGATCCGGTCCAGGGCTCCACCGAAATATCCACACGCGGCACCGAGGAACAATCCCAGGAGCAGCGACAGGCCAATCGCCGTGGAACTGACGGTGAGCGAAGTGCGAGCGCCGAAGATCACACGCGACAGCACGTCGCGGCCCAACTCATCGGTCCCCAGCAGATGGCTCGTCGATGGCTGCTGGTTCATGATGGAGAGGTTCTGCTGGGAATCGCCATAGGGCGCCAACCATGGGGCGAGAAGCGCCGCGCTAATCAAAAGCAGCAGATAAACGCCCGCGACACACCCTTTTGGCGTGGCAAATGCGGACACAAACGCGGTGTATCGTTTGCGGGTCACGACTGGGATCTCCGCTGGCGAGGGTCAATGAAGGCTTGAGCGACGTCGCCCATGAGGGTGCCCAGGATGACAGCCATCGCAAGCATCAGCAGACAGCCTTGAACCAGCGGATAGTCACGCTGGTTCAGCGCGCGGATCAGCAGGCTGCCCAAACCAGGGCGAGCGAATACATATTCGGTTGTCACGGCGCCGCCGATGATCCAGCCAATACGAAGCCCCAGAATGGTGACGACAGGCAGCATGGCGTGGCGCAGAACATGCCGGATCTGGATACGGCACGGAGACAGCCCTTTGGCGTACAGCAAGGTTACGAAGTCCTGGCTGGCTGTCTCGACCATCGCGATCCTGGTGATACGAGCTACGAGCGCAATGCCGCCAAGGCTGGTCGCAAGGACCGGCAGGATCAATGAGGTCCAGGATCGCACGCCGGAGACTGGAACCCAGCCAAGCCAGACAGCGAAGACAAGGATCAGGAGCAGGCCAAGCAGAAAACTTGGCAGGGTCGCACCAAGCAAGCTCAATGTGCCTATCGCCTCGTCGATCCGCGTGCCTTGATAGCTGGCAGCGAGCGCACCGGCGACAATCCCGACCAATGAAGAAAGGACAAGCGCCGCCAGGCCGAGCTGGAGGCTGTATGGCAGGTTTTGCAAGATGAGATCGCGCACGGGCCGAGCTTGAAGGATCGAGGTGCCAAGATCACCTTGCAGAAGGTGGAACATCCACAGCAGATATTGCTCGATCAGGCTGCGATCCAAGCCGTACTTGACAACCAGTTGAGCGCGCTGAGCCGGCGAAGAGCCGGCCCGCACCAGATTGTTGATGGGATCGCCCGGGACGAAGTGGACGACCATAAAGACAAGAGCCGAGACAACCACAAAGATGGGCAGGAGCAGCAGCGTCCGCTTCAGGAGATATGCGGCCATGGACCAGGTCGCCTACCCGACCGCTTTCAGGTCGAGAACCGTCTGCTGCATGATCTCCGCCCCACGGATGGCTTCGGGAACCGACAGCATGTCGCTGTTGTAGGCTATATTCTGCGCGGCCTCGTGGATGGGTATGAAGACGAACTGGCTAAGGATATATTCATGCAGTTTTTTGAAGTTAGCGACACGCTCGTCCCAGGTCTTGGAC
>NZ_RZRP01000397.1:0-5720 GCF_003997795.1 Mesorhizobium sp. M7A.F.Ca.US.005.03.2.1
ACCTATATCGGCGACGCCCGTGTCGGTGCTGGGGCCAATATCGGCGCCGGCACCATTACCTGCAATTATGACGGCTATTCGAAATTCTTCACGGACATCGGCGAGGGCGCTTTTGTCGGCTCCAATTCGTCGCTGGTGGCGCCTGTCACCATCGGCAAGGGCGGCTACATCGCCTCAGGCAGCGTGATCACCGAAAGCGTGCCCGACGACGCGCTGGCCTTCGGCCGCGCCCGCCAGAAGACCATTCCAGGCAAGGGCAAGGAGTTGCGCGAGCGCTTTGCTTCGGCGGCGGCGGCGAAGAAAAAGTAAGACCAGCCCGCAACCGAACGATTGCAGTAACCGGATTGCAAGAGCGGCCTGTCATGGTGCATCGACAGAATGAGCGTTCCGTTATACGGGACGAAATGCAATGTGACTTTCCACGGCAGGCCGGCCATCCCTAAATAGCGCTGGTTTTCCGGGGAATCGGGGGCTTTCTGCATGTGCGGTATCGTTGGAATCGTCGGCCACTCGCAGGTTGCGCCGCTCATCGTCGATGCGCTGAAGCGGTTGGAGTACCGTGGCTATGATTCGGCCGGCGTCGCGACCATCGAGCGTGGCGAACTCGCCCGCCGCCGCGCCGAAGGCAAGTTGATCAACCTGGAGCGCCGGCTCAAGGACGAGCCGCTCGATGGCACGATCGGCATCGGCCACACGCGCTGGGCGACGCATGGCGTGCCCAACGAGACCAATGCGCATCCGCATTTTTCCGACGGCGTCGCCATCGTCCACAACGGCATCATCGAGAATTTCGCCGAACTGCGCGACGAACTGGTCCGCGACGGCTATTCTTTTTCGTCGCAGACCGACACCGAGGTCGTGGCGCATCTGGTGGCCCGCGAACTCGCCAAGGGGCTGAAGCCGGTCGAAGCCGCGCACCAGGCGCTGAAGCGGCTGGAAGGCGCATTTGCGCTGGCGATCATGTTCAAAGGCGACGAGGATTTGATCGTCGGCGCCCGCAATGGTCCGCCTTTGGCCGTCGGCCATGGCGATGGCGAGATGTTCCTGGGCTCCGACGCCATCGCGCTCGCCCCGTTCACCAATTCGATCACCTATCTCGAAGATGGCGACTGGGCGGTGGTGCGCCGCAATAGTGTTGAGATCTTCGATATCGGCGGCACAAAGGTAGAGCGCAAACGCCAGCAGTCGCTGTCGACCAGCTTCATGGTCGACAAGGGCAACCGACGCCATTTCATGGAAAAGGAAATCCATGAGCAGCCCGAGGTGATCTCGCACACGCTGGCGCATTACGTGGATTTCGTCTCCGGAGTGTCGAAGCCGCTCGACCTGCCGTTCGACTTCGCCAAAATTGGTCGGCTGGCGATCTCGGCCTGCGGCACGGCGTATCTGGCCGGCCTGATCGGCAAGTACTGGTTCGAGCGCTACGCGCGCCTGCCCGTCGACATCGATGTCGCCTCCGAATTTCGTTACCGCGAAATGCCGCTCTCGGAGAACGATGCGGCGTTTTTCATCTCGCAATCGGGCGAGACCGCCGACACGCTGGCCTCACTGCGTTATTGCCGCAAAGCCGGCATGAAGATCGGCGCGATCGTCAATGTGCGCGAATCGACCATGGCGCGCGAATCCGACGTCGTGCTGCCGACGCTTGCCGGACCCGAGATCGGCGTCGCCTCGACCAAGGCCTTCACCTGCCAGCTTTCCGTGCTGGCCGCGCTTGCGGTGCGCGCCGGCGTGGCGCGCGGTATGATTTCGAAGGAACAGGAGAAAACCCTGGTGCGCGCGCTTTCGGAAGCGCCGCGCTACGCCAACCAGGTGCTCAAGCTTGAAGAGCAGATCGAGCGGATCGCGCGCGAACTCTCGCGCTACAAGGACGTGCTCTATCTCGGCCGCGACACCAACTTCCCGCTGGCCATGGAAGGCGCGTTGAAACTCAAGGAAATCTCCTACATCCACGCCGAAGGCTATGCAGCCGGCGAACTGAAGCATGGGCCGATCGCGCTGATCGACGAGAACATGCCTGTCATCGTCATCGCGCCGCATGACCGGATCTTCGAGAAAACCGTTTCCAACATGCAGGAAGTGGCGGCGCGCGGCGGCAAGATCATCCTGATCACCGACAGCAAGGGCGCAGCGCAGGTGAGCGTGAAGACGATGGAAACAATCGTGCTGCCGGATGTGCCCGAAATCATCTCGCCGATCATCTATGCGCTGCCGATACAGATGCTGGCCTATTTCACCGCCGTGTTCATGGGCACCGACGTCGATCAGCCACGCAATCTGGCGAAATCGGTGACGGTGGAATAGGTTTTGCCTTCCAGACCGGAGGTTGGGCCGAATGGCATCGAAGTTCGCACGTCCAGTTCATCCTGGAGAATTCCTGCGTGAAGAATATCTCGTCCCGCTCGGCATGAGTGCAGGCGCGCTGGCGAAAAAGCTCAACCTTCCGCGCACCCGTATCGAACGCATTGCCAAGGAAGAGATCGGCCTGACTCCCGATACCGCTCTTCGCCTCGCCAGATTTTTCAACACCACGCCCGAATTCTGGATGAATTTTCAACAGGCCTATGAGCTTGAAACCGAAGCCAGAAAGCTGGCGCCGGAGCTCGAGAAGATTGAGCCGTTGGAAGTAGCGGCATAATCGGCTCTTTAAAAACTTCGCAGTTCCAAAGCTTCGTCCGGTTCACTAATGTTGCGCTGCAACCCGCGCTCCGGTGAACCATGTCCGATGCTCCCAAGACCTCCGGCATGACCCGGCTGAGGAACTATTTCCTCACGGGCTTCATCGTCTGCGCGCCCTTGGCGATCACCGCCTACATTGCCTGGTCGTTCATCGGCTGGGTCGATTCCTGGGTGAAGCCTTATATTCCGGCCCGCTACAGCCCTGACACCTACCTGTCGTTTCCGGTGCCGGGGTTCGGACTGATCGTGGCGCTTATCCTGATCACGCTGATCGGTTTCCTGACGGCAAACATCGTCGGCCGCGCCATCGTCAATTTCGGCGAGCGCCTGCTTGGCCGCATGCCGCTGGTGCGCGGCATCTACGGCTCGCTGAAACAGATTTTCGAGACCGTGCTGTCGAACAAGGGTGACATGTTCCGCCAGGTCGGGCTGGTCGAATATCCGCGCAAGGGCGTGTGGTCGCTGGTGTTCGTCGCCAGTGAAAAGGAAACCGAGATCAACCAGAAGCTCGACCAGGAAGGCGATCCGCTGATCGCCGTATTCATGCCGTGCACGCCAAACCCGACCACGGGCTTCCTGATGTATGTGCCGAAGTCGGACATCGTGCTGCTCGACATGACGATCGAGGATGGCGCCAAGCTGATCGTCTCCGCCGGTCTGGTGGCGCCCGAAGTAAAGCAAATGGTTGTCGTGAATGGCGAGCCGATCGAAGGGATGCTGGCCAACCCTTCGGTTGCCGCCCTGGATCAGCCGGCGCGCAGAAGCCGCACGGCTTCGTCGCGACCGAACAAGTAAAGCAGCAGGCGCAACGCCTCACCACGCTGCGATTGCAGCTCCGGATCGCGTGACAGGATCAGCCTGGCATCGTCGCGGGCGGCCTCCAGAAGGTCGGCATGCGCCTCGATGCGAGCCACCTGGAAGCCCGGCGTGCCCGACTGGCGGGTGCCCAGCAATTCGCCTTCGCCGCGCAGCTTCAGGTCCTCCTCGGCGATCAGGAACCCATCCTCGGTCTCGCGCATCACCGACAGCCGGCGTTTTGCGGTCTCGCCGAGCGGGTCCTTGTAGAGCAGCACGCATGAGGAAGGCTTGTCACCGCGTCCGACCCGGCCGCGAAGCTGGTGCAGTTGGGCAAGGCCGAAGCGCTCTGCATGCTCGATGACCATGACGGTGGCGTCCGGCACGTCGACGCCGACCTCGATGACGGTGGTGGCGATCAGGATGCGTGTCTCGCCCTGCTTGAAGGCGCGCATCGCCTCGTCCTTCTCTGCACCCTTCATGCGGCCGTGAACGAGACCGATGCGATCGCCGAACAATGGTTTCAGCGAGGCGAAGCGGTCTTCGGCCGACATCAGTTTGATCTCTTCGGATTCCTCGACCAGCGGACAGATCCAGTAGATCTTCTGGCCGCCGGCGACGGCGTCCACCATGCGGTCGACCAGTTCGTCGAGCCGCTCGAGCGGCAGCGTAACGGTACGGATCGGCTGGCGGCCGGCCGGTTTTTCCGTCAGTTTCGACACGTCCATGTCACCGAAAGCGGTCAGCACCAGGGTGCGCGGGATAGGAGTGGCCGTCATCACCAGCATGTCTGGCGCGTCGCCCTTGGCGGTGATGGCAAGCCGCTGATGGACGCCGAAACGATGCTGCTCGTCGATGACGGCAAAGACGAGGTCTTTGAAGGTGACGGTCTCCTGGAACAGCGCGTGGGTGCCGACGACGATGTCGATCTCGCCGCTTGCCAGGCCGGCCAGCGTATCCGCGCGTTCGCGGCCCTTCTCGCGACCGGTGAGGATGGCGATGCGAAGCCCTACCTTGGCGGCAAGCGGCGTGATGGTCGCAAGATGCTGGCGCGCCAGGATTTCGGTCGGTGCCATCAAGGCTGCCTGGCCGCCGGCCTCGACGGCACGCGCCATGGCCAGCAGCGCGACGACGGTCTTGCCGGAACCGACATCGCCCTGGAGAAGCCGCAGCATGCGCTCTGGGTCGGCGAGGTCGGCATTGATTTCGGCCAGCGCAAACTCCTGGCTTGATGTCAGCGAATAGGGCAGTGCGGCCCGCAGTTTTTCGACGATGCGGCCGTCGCCGACCAGGGGTCGCCCGGACAGCCTGCGGACTTTCGCTCGCACCAGCGCCAGCGAGACCTGGCCCGCCAGCAACTCGTCATAGGCGAGCCGCCGCCAGGCGGCACCATCGATGGAGACGTCAATCGGGTCAGCCGGATTGTGGATGCGGGCAAGCGCATCGCCAAAGGCCGCAAAGGTGTGCCGCCGCATGAAGGCGCCGTCCTGCCATTCGGGAAATTCAGGCACGCGCGTCAGCGCCTGGCCGATCGCCCGGCGCAGCACCTTGCCCGAGAGCCCGGCTGTCAGGGGATAGACCGGTTCGACCAGCGGCAGGTTTTCCGCCTCGCTGGCCAGCGCAATATGGTCGGGGTGGACCATGCTCGGGCGGCCGTTGAACCATTCCATGCGGCCCGAGACCACGACATGCTCGCCCTCGGGCATCGCCTTTTCGAGATAGGAGGCGTGAGCATGGAAGAAGGTCAGCGCGATCTCTCCGGTATCGTCATGGGCGAAGACCCGGTAGGGAACCGACCTATTGCCACGCGGTGGCGGCTGGTGGCGGTCGATGCGCACATCGAGCGTGACGATCTGGCCTTCCGCGGATCCCGCGATACCAGGCCGACTGCGCCGGTCGATGACGGTGTGCGGCAGCACGAACAGAAGATCGCCGGCACGCGCCGCGCGGTCGCCGAGATCGGCCGGAACAACCTTCTCGATCAGCGCACCGACTTTCGGTCCGACGCCTGCAAGCGACGTGATCGGGACAAACAAGGGATCGAGGATGGTCGGACGCATGATGTCAGCTTATGTTGCGACGGCGGCAGCGCAAGGCTGACAGCCCCTTCTATCCACGCTATATGCGCCGCAGCAAGCAAGGATGCGGTACGATGACCGGAACGACGAGATCAAGCGAGGGGCTGGACGTGCGCCGCCGCAAGCTTCTGTTTCGCTCCTGGCATCGCGGCATGCGCGAGATGGACC
>NZ_RZRP01000398.1:0-5699 GCF_003997795.1 Mesorhizobium sp. M7A.F.Ca.US.005.03.2.1
GCGTCTTGACCACGTCGACCGCGTTGAAGAAGGCCTGGCGTTGCCGAAACAGCAGCTGGCTCGCTTCGACATGAGCCGACAACAGCCGCGACAGCGACAGATAGATGCGCGTGACCTCTTCGAGATCGACCGGATCGTTGAGCGAGCGCAGGCGGCGGAATTCGTCCGCGCTCAGCGTCAGCGGCGTGTCGGCGCGGAATTGCGACCATTGCTCGGCGGAGAAGAAGCGAAACGGGGAATACTTCTCGGTCGGCGCGAGCTGATCCATCGAGATACCTGCCCTTCCTCGCGGTCAGCCCTTGGGCCGTGACGCCTTCTCGGCGATGCCCGAACGCCGGGTGCGGCCTTCGAGCTCCTTGAGCACGTCGCTCAGCGAAACCCCCGAGAGGCCGAGAACGACGAGCCAATGATATATAAGATCGGCACTTTCCGAAACGAGGGCCTGTTTGTCGCCCTTGACTGCGGCAATCACCGTCTCGACTGCTTCCTCGCCGAGTTTCTGCGCCGCCTTGTCGATGCCGCGCGCGAACAGTTTTGCCGTCCACGAGTCCGGGTCGCCGGAATGGGCGCGTTCCCTGATGGTTTCTTCAAGATCTGACAGCGAAAACTCAGCCATGGCGCCATCTATCTGCTTGTTTAGGCATGATCTTTTCCGAAAACCGGTTCCCACTTTTCGGGATCATGCTTTAGGGCCGATTATTCACAGAGTCCAGCCGCATCGGCAGCCCTGCGGCGGCCATATGCGCCTTGGCCTGCGCTATCGTGTAGGTACCGAAATGGAAGATGGACGCGGCCAGCACCGCGCCGGCATGGCCGTCGCGAATGCCTTCGACCATGTGGTCGAGCGTGCCGACGCCGCCGGAAGCGATGACCGGCGCACGCACGGCGTCTGATATCGCGCGGGTCAGCGCGATGTCGTAGCCGGCCTTGGTGCCGTCGCGATCCATCGAGGTCAGCAGGATCTCGCCGGCGCCGCGATCGACCATTTTCCGCGCGAACTCGACCGCGTCGATGCCGGTCTTTTCGCGCCCGCCATGGGTGAAGATTTCCCAGCGGTCGGCCTCACCGGTGGCGGACACTTTCTTGGCGTCGATGGCGACGACGATGCACTGGTTGCCGAACTTGTCGGCGGCCTCGGCAACGAAATCCGGGTTCTTCACCGCCGCCGTGTTGATCGACACCTTGTCCGCGCCGGCCAAGAGCAGCTTCCTGATGTCGGCGACCTGGCGCACGCCGCCGCCGACGGTCAGCGGCATGAAGCATTGTTCGGCGGTGCGTGCGATGACGTCGAAGATGGTTTCGCGATTGTCCGACGAAGCAGTGATGTCGAGGAAGCAAAGCTCGTCGGCGCCGGCCGCGTCATAGGCCTTGGCCGCCTCGACCGGATCGCCGGCGTCGACGAGATCGACGAAGTTGACGCCCTTGACGACACGGCCGTTCTTGACGTCGAGACAGGGGATGACACGGGCTTTCAGCATCAGCGGCCCTCTATCGTGGCGATGAGATCGTTCAGCAATTGACCGACCAGCGGCGGCACATCGGCCTGCGCGTCGAAAGCCGGGTCGTAGGCGGAGACGGTGATGCCGACGACCGGCACCGCAATCGCCATGGCGCAAGTGGCGTCGCGCAACTGCTCCGGGCTCGGGCCGCCCGAAGTGATATAGCGGTTGGCCTGCAACTCGCGGGGATCATGCACGTCCATGTCGAGATGCATGTGCACGCGTTTGGCGCCGGCGATCTTCAGTCTTTCGGTCGCCTGGGCCACCCCGGAGCATTCCGTCCGCACGATCGGCAATGTCTCCAGCAGCCGCTTCTCGTCCGGATCGAGATCGCGCGCGTTGACGAGCACGCAACGCGACGGATCGATCGGCTTGAAGCCGGGAATGGCCGAAGCCATCGGCCTCCAGCACAGGCCAAGCACCGTCGCCAGCGCCATGCCGTCGAGAAACCCGTACGCCGATGTCTCGGGCGTGTTGAGGTCGCCATGCTGGTCGGCCCAGATGATCGCATCGGCGTCCTCGCCGGCGACCGCACCGGCTGATGTCAGGCAGTTTCCCGCAAGGACGATGGGAAACCGGCCGGCGTCACGGGCAAGGCGAACCTCGGTCGCAACCGCGTTGCAGACAGCAAAGCCGGTGGCGATCTCGCGCTCCTGGATGTCTCCGACCCTGCCGATGTCTTCCACCGTAACGTCATGGCCGGCCATGGTCAGCGCGTCGACGAGCCCGCCTGATATCAGTGCGTCCGGGCCCTGGCCCATGCCGCCATGGTAATGGCCGCTGTCGTAGGAGGCCAGGATGATGGAGATTTTCACGTCCGCGTCTCCGCCCTGCCCTGCAGGATCGCCAGGGCCTCGGCCGGATCGATGCGGCCGTCATAGAGCGCGCGCCCGGAGATCGCCCCTTCGAGCTTTTGCGCATCGGGCATGGTCATGCGCACGATGTCGGCGATCGAGGCGAGGCCGCCCGACGCGATGACCGGGATCGATACGGCATCGGCGAGATCGATGGTGGCGTCCCAGTTGATGCCGGTCAAAACGCCGTCGCGGTCGATATCGGTGTAGATGATGGCGGCGACTCCGGCGCCCTCGAATTTCCTCGCCAGTTCGACGACGCCGAGGCTCGACGCCTCGGCCCAGCCCTCGACGGCGACCTTGCCGCCCTTGGCGTCGATGCCGACGGCGACCTTGCCCGGAAACGCCTTGCAGGCCTGTCTGACCAGGTCCGGGTCACGCACCGCCACCGTGCCGAGGATGACACGGGCCAGCCCGCGATCGAGCCAGTCCTCGATCTGCGCCAGCGTGCGGATGCCGCCGCCGAGCTGCACAGGGTTCTTCGTCGCCTTGAGGATGGCGCCGACCGCCGCGCTGTTGACGCTCTGGCCCTGGAAAGCGCCGTTGAGGTCGACGACATGCAGCCATTCGAAGCCCTGTTGCTCGAAGGCCCGCGCCTGCGCTGCAGGATCATCGTTGTAGATGGTCGCGGTGGCCATGTCGCCGTGCTTCAGGCGCACGCACTGGCCGTCCTTGAGATCGATGGCGGGGAAAAGGATCATCCGTTCAGGCGCCTTCCACAATGGCGAAATGCGATGTCGAATAGAGACGTCGGAACTTCAGCGCCGCCTGGTATTCGGGCGAATGGAAGCAGGCGAGTGCGACCGCGTAGCTCTCGAACTCGATGATGACATGGCGATTGCCCGACGACCCTTCCGGGCTCGACGACTGACCGCCGCGGGTCAGGAATTTTGCGCCATATTTGTCGAAAGCCGCTTTGTTGGCGGCAATGTATAGCGGATAGTTTTCCGGATCGGTCACCTCGACCATCGCCATCCAGTAACCCTTCTTGCTCATCGGTTTCCCCTTTGCTTGAGCATGATCTCGGGACAAACGGGACCGTTTGTCCGAGAAAACCGGGGTCCACTTTTCGGGATCATGCTCTAGGGCCTCCAGCGCAGGAAATTGGTGATCAGGGCGAGGCCCAGCGCCTGGCTCTTTTCCGGGTGGAATTGCGTGCCGACGAGATTGTCGCGGGCGACGGCCGCCGTCACCGGGCCGCCATAATCGGCGACCGCCAGCACTTCGTCCGGCTTGCGCGCATCGAGGTGGTAGGAGTGCACGAAATAGGCGTGCAGCCCGTTGGTCCCGGTGGGAATGCCGGCAAACAGTGGATGCTGGCGTTTGAGTTCGATCGTGTTCCAGCCGATCTGCGGGATCTTCAGCGCCGGATCGGAAGGCATGATCTCCTTGACGTCGCCCGATATCCAGCCGAAGCCCTCGGTAATTGTCTTTTCAAGGCCGCGCTGCGACATCAGTTGCATGCCGACGCAGATGCCGAGGAAAGGCCGGCCCTTGACGATGGCGACATCTTCGACGGCTTCCCGCATGCCTTCGACGGCCTGCAGGCCGGCCGCGCAATCGGCATAGGCGCCGACGCCGGGCAGGACGATGCGATCGGCCGTGCGCACCCGCTCGGCATCGGCCGTCAGGTCGATCTGCGCCACGATGCCGGCTTCGCGCGCGGCGCGCTCGAAAGCCTTGGTGGCCGAGCGCAGATTGCCCGAGCCGTAGTCGATGATCGCAACCCGCATATCAGCTTCTTCCCGGAATCATGTCAGTTTCTTCCCGGTATGTGGGTCAGCCCCAGCGCAATGCCCGGCTGCGCTGGCCGCGCGAAGGCAGCATCGGGGACCATGCGCGGCGCCGGCACAACCTCATCGGCAAGCGCTTCCGCCTCCAGCGCATAGCGTGTGTCGGCATCGTCGAGCCAACCGGCTTCGACCGCGCCCCACTCGTGCCAACCACGCCGGCGAAGTGCCGCGATGCGCAGGCCTTGCCCTTCCAGGCCGACATAGAGCGAAACCAGCAACGACAGCAGCGACCCAGCCAGACCAAGGCCGAGCTTCTGGCCCAGCATCGAAAGCAGGCCCATGACGACGAAGGTAAGTGCTGCTTCGATCCACAGCCGATGCCAGGCGAACCATAGCGGCGGCACCAGGAGGCCCAGCCAGGTGAAGCCATCGCGGACAAAGGCCGTCGCATCAGCCTTTTCGCTGCGGCCTGGCGGTTCCATCACGACGTAGGTGGCCATGGCCTTATCCCTTCAACGATCCCTTGGTGGAGGGAACCGCATCCGGCTGGCGCGGATCGCGTTCGAGAGCAGCGCGCAGCGCGCGCGCCACCGCCTTGAAGCAGGTCTCGGCGATGTGATGGTTGTTGGCGCCATAGTGGTTGGTGACATGCAACGTAATGCCGGCATTCTGCGCCAGCGCCTGGAAGAACTCGCGCACCAGTTCGGTGTCGAAGGTGCCGATCTTCGGCGACGAGAACGAAACGTTCCAGACCAGGAAGGGACGGCCGGAGACGTCGATCGCCGCGCGCGTCAGCGTCTCGTCCATGGCAAGGTCGATCGAGGCATAGCGCATGATGCCGCGCCGCTCGCCGAGCGCCTTGGTCAAGGCCTGGCCGAGCGCGATGCCGGTGTCCTCGACCGTGTGGTGATCGTCGATGTGCAGGTCGCCCTTGGCCCTGACCGTCATATCGATCAGGGAATGGCGCGACAGCTGGTCCAGCATATGATCGAAGAAGCCGACGCCCGTAGCGATATCCGACTTGCCGGAACCGTCGACATGGATCGACACGGAGATGTCGGTTTCCTTGGTCTTACGGCTCGCTTCGGCGGAACGGGGCGGCATCACTCTATCCTTGTCCAGAGGTTCACATCGTGACCGGCTCAGAGGCTTCAAGCGCTCGCAAGCTTGAAAACGAAAGCCTTCTAGCAGCATGATCCGGCGATTGCCAGTTGCCTCTGGCAGCGGTATCGGCCTTGCCAGAGAGCGATTTGCAATCACCGGCCCCATGCATACATATGGCCGATCAAAGTTACTCGTACCGCGCCAATCGCCTTATCGGGATGGCGCTGCTCGGAGCCCAAGAAATGTCCAATGAACTGACCATGCACGCCACGACCATCGTGACGGTGCGCAAGGGCAACAAGGTGGTGATCGCCGGCGACGGCCAGGTCAGCCTTGGCCAGACCATCATGAAGGGCAACGCCAAGAAGGTGCGCCGCATCGGCAAGGGCGGCAATGTGATTGCCGGTTTCGCCGGCGCCACCGCCGACGCCTTCACGCTTTTGGAGCGGCTCGAGGCCAAGCTCGAACAATATCCCGACCAGCTGACGCGCGCCTGCGTCGAGCTCGCC
>NZ_RZRP01000399.1:0-5691 GCF_003997795.1 Mesorhizobium sp. M7A.F.Ca.US.005.03.2.1
GACCATGTCTTCCCAGGCTGGAAGGGCGTCGGCCAGCAGTCCGGCGAGCGCCAGTGCATTGGCCCGGGTGGCCGCCGGCAGCGATTGCCGCATGAACCGAACGAGCCATGGCGCCAGCTGCAGCAGCGCCGGCCAGCGCAGCGAAAACGGGCTGTCGGGATCAAGCAGCAGCTTTGGCAATGCCCGCAGCACCGCAGGAGTGCCGACCGGCATGCAGGCATATTCGGCGATCGTTCCGGCATTGCCGAACGACGCGCCTGAGCCCGGCTCGTTCGGATCGATGAGCAGGACTTCGCGGCCGTCCGCGACAAGGCGAAGTGCCGTCGCCAGCCCGACAACTCCGGCGCCGACAATGGCGATTTCGACCGTTTCAGAAGCAGCCACTGTAGATCTTCCCGATTGACCTTGAAATCCAGTACCGATCATGTGGTCTCTTGGTTCGGGGTCACGGTCCAGTCTTGATCCCTGGAATCGAATAGGCCAGATCTTTCCGCCCTCAGGCGACAGGCGTCCAGATCACGTCCTCGATTTTTTGCGCGCCGGTCGCCAGCATCGCCAGCCGGTCGAAGCCGAGTGCGATGCCGCTGGCCGGCGGCATGATGGCAAGGGCTGAGAGAAAATCCTCGTCCAGCGGATAGCGCTCGCCATAGACGCGCTGCTTCTCGTCCATCTCGATAACAAAGCGCCGGCGCTGCTCGTCGGCGTCGGTCAGTTCGCCAAAGCCGTTGGCGAGTTCGACGCCGCAGCAATAGAGCTCGAAACGCTCGGCGAGGCGCGGGTCGCGCTGGCTCGGCCGCGCCAGTGCCGCCTCGGCGACGGGATATTCGCACAGGATGGTCGCGCGCCCCTGCCCGAGGAATGGCTCGACCTTTTCCACCATCACCCGGCTGAACAGATCGGCCCAGCTGTCGTCGGGCGCGGTGCGCAGGCCGGCATGGGTCAAGGCGGCGTGCAGCGCGTCGCGGTCGGTGCTGCCGTCGGCGGCGACCGTGGCCAGCAGGTCGATGCCGGCATGGTGGGCGAAAGCGTCCGCCACCGTCAGTCGTTCCGGCTCGGCAAACGGATCGCAGTCGCGGCCCCGGAAAGAGAAAAGAGTCGCCCCTGTCCTTGTCGCGGCCAGCGCCAGAAAGGCCGCACAATCCAGCATCAGGCTCTCATAGGCCTCGCCCACCCTGTACCATTCGAGCATGGTGAATTCGGGATGATGCAAGGGGCCGCGCTCGCGGTTGCGATAGACCGGACCGAAGCTGAAAATCCTGGTTTCACCGGCGGCGATCAACTTCTTGCAGGCGAATTCCGGCGAGGTGTGGAGATAGAGTGGCGCCCTTGCACCGTCCGGCCCGACCGCTTCCGTGGCGAAAGCCGCCAGATGCGCCTCATTGCCGGGCGAGACCTGCAGCGCCGCCGTTTGCACCTCGACGAAATCATGGGCGGCGAACCAGTCGCGCAGGCCGGCGGCGATGCCATTGCGCAGCATCAGCCGCGGGCGGCGGTCGGCGTGAACGTCAGGCGTCCACCAGGGCGAAGCTTCGGTCATGCGGCTCGGAACATGGTGGAAGGGGGCTGGCGGCGGCGGCCAAGATGCGGTAGGCCCCCATCCAGCGCCGCACTAGCCGGCAAACGCCAGTCAACTCTTCTTGCAGGATTTAAAACCGTGGTGAAAGTCATCGCCAGTTCGCTCCGCAAAGGCAATGTCGTCGACAAGGACGGCAAGCTTTATGTGATCCTCTTTGCCGAAAACATCCACCCAGGCAAGGGCACGCCGGTAACGCAGCTCGACATGCGCCGCATCGGCGACGGGGTGAAGGTTTCGGAACGCTACCGCACCACCGAGCAGGTCGAGCGCGCCTATGTCGAAGAGCGCGAGCACACCTTCCTCTACCGCGACGGCGAAGGCTTTCACTTCATGAACCCGGAAACCTACGACCAGGTGGCGGTGTCGGAAGCCGTGGTCGGCGACATGGCACCTTACCTGCTGGAAGGCATGGCCGTGCAGGTGTCGCAGTTCAACGGCATTGCCATTTCCCTGGTGCTGCCGCAGCGCGCCACCTTCGAAGTGGTGGAAACCGAGCCGACGACCAAGGGACAGACGGCCTCGTCGTCCTACAAGCCGGCCGTGCTGTCCAACGGCGTACGCACCCTGGTGCCCCCCCACATCGCGCCGGGCACCCGCGTGGTGGTGATGACGGCTGATGGGGCTTATGTGGAGCGGGCGAAGGACTGAAGACGAGCGGTGGGGTTACGGGTTTACCGGCCAGCCCTGCGTTTCACCAGGGCTCACCCTTGTCCTCTTCCGCTGTCTCCCCTTGAACGCGGCGCCTCCGCCCGCACAGCGATATTTTTCACGAAGCATGTCGCAAACACCCTGCGCGGTCCGTCCTTTGAGCGAAGAAGGAGAACGCCATGCGAAAACTTATCGTCACCGAATTCATTAGCGTTGATGGTATTGCCGAGGTCGAGAAGCTGCCAAGCGTGACCTGGAACGACGAGATGAACAGGTTCAAGGAGGACGAGCTTGCCGATAGCGGCGCCATGCTTTTGGGGCGCACGACCTATGAGATCTTTGCCGGCTCCTGGCCGACGGAAACCGGAGATTTTGCCGAACGGTTCAACGCGCTGCCGAAATATGTCGCGTCGAACAGCCTGAAGGCGCTCGACTGGAAGCCTGCCGAATTGCTGAAGGGACCGCTGCCGGAAGCGGTCAGGACGCTGAAGCAAGGCAGCGGCGGCAACATCTATGTGCATGGCAGCCTCAGCGTCGCGCAGGAATTGCTGCGCCATGGCCTGGTCGACCGCGTCAGGCTGCTCAGTTATCCCGGCACCGTCGGCCAGGGCAAGCCGCTGTTCCCAGGCGGCGAACCGGTGGCGCTGGAATTGATTTCTGCGATGCCATTCAGCAACGGCGTTGTGGCGCTGGAGTATGCGCCGGTGGCGGCGAAGTCGTAAATCGGTTGGAGCCTTTCAGATCGAATGGGGAAGATGCATCCTCACCCGACCTGCTTGCCCCGTCTCCCCTTGATGGCGGCGCTATTCCTCGCCTCCACCGCCTTCTCCACCTGCCGCTTCAGTTCGTCCTTGATATCCACCGTCTCGTTCATCAGCGCGTCGATCTTCAGGAAATCGAGGACGCGGTATCTCGACACTGCCGGGCGGACCAGGATGTCGGGGCGGCATTGCTTCAGCTTGTTGGCGATGATCGACTGCATCATCAATTGCGTGGCGCCGAACATCAGGTCGACGGAGGTCGGCTGTTTGCGGTCGGCCTCTTCCGGTGCGCCGACGACGTCGACGCCGATGATGATGTCGGCGTCGTTCTCGATCAGGTCGAACGGCACGGGGTTGTAGATGCCGCCGTCGATCAGCAGCCTGCCGTCTCGCATCACCGGACGGAACACGGCGGGAATGGCCGCTGACGCCGCCAGCGCGGAGTGCAGGTCGCCGTCTTCGAAGACGGCCAGCTTGTGACCGAAATAGTCGGTCGCCGTCACCTTCAGCGGGATTTTCAGCTCGGCAAAGGTTTCGGGGATGGCCTCGGGCAGAAAGGCTTTCAGGATGCGCTCGACATTGAACTGGCTGACGCGGATGCCGTTCTGCATGGCTTCGGCTATCGTGCCCGGCCGCGCCCGCCACATGCGGCTGGCCACCTCGGCGCGGCGGCCGAGGATCGAGCGGGCGTAGTCGTGGATGTCCTTGCCGGCCATACCCGATGCCATGCCGGCACCCATGATGGCGCCGATCGACGAGCCGGCTATGGCCACCGGCTTGATGCCGAGCTCGTCCAGCGCCTCGATGACATGGATATGCGCCAGCCCGCGCGCGCCGCCGCCGCCGAAGGCGATGCCGAAGGTGGGGCTCATCCCTTGCCGGCTCCGGCCAGTTTCGGGCCGATGACCATGATGGTCGGCTCGGTGGTCAGCAGCTTTTTCGCCGCGGCCTTGACCTGTTCGAGCGTCACCGCGTTGATGTAGCCGGCGCGGCGCTGCATGTAGTCGATGCCGAGATCGTCGAGCTGCAACTCGACCAATGTCGAGGCGATGGCGCTGGACGAGTCCAGATTGTTGATGGCGTAGGCGCCGATCATGTATTTCTTGGTCGCCGCCAGTTCCGCTTCGGTCGGGCCTTGCTCGGCCAATTGCTTGACCACATCGCGGACGATGCCCAGCGTCTCGGCCGCGCGGTCGGAGCGGGTGCCGGTGCTGACGATCAACGCGCTGGCGTGGTCCTGGTTGATCAGCGAGGAGTTGACGCTGTAGGCCAGTCCGCGCTTTTCGCGCACTTCCTGGAACAGGCGCGAGGTGAAGGTGCCGCCGCCGAGGATCTCGTTCATCAGCACGGCGGGGAAGAAATCCGCCGCCTTGCGCTTCACGCCGGGAAAGGCGAGCTGCAGGGAGGTCTGCGGCAGGTCGTAGTCGACCTCGATATGCTGCGCCAGCTTCGGGTCGATATCGGCCACAGGCCTCAGCGCCTGGTTCTGCGGCAGGTCGCCGAACACCATGTCGAGCTTCTTCTTCAGCGTCTCCGCGTCGATGGCGCCGACTACGGCGACATGCAGGCCGCCGCGCGCGAACACCGCTTTGTGCAGGGCTTTCAGATCATCGGACGTGATGGCGGCGATGCTTTCCTTGGTGCCCTGATCGGAGCGGGAATAGGGATGGTCGCCATAGAGGGCGCGCGCCCATTTGTTCTGCGCCACCGTGTCCGGGTCGTTTTCGCCGGCGATGATGCCGGACAGGATCTGGGAACGGATGCGGTCGATCGGCAACTGGTCGAAGCGCGGCTCGTTGACCGCCAGCCGCAGCAGGTCGAAGGCCTGGTCGCGCTGCTCGGCCAGCATGCGCATCGAGCCGTAGATGCCGTCGCGGCTCTCGTCGAAGCTCATCTCGGCGCCGGCATCGTCGAGCTTGATCTGGAAGTCTTCACTATCGAGCGGGCCGGCGCCTTCGTCGAACAGGCCGGTCATTAGATTGGCCAGCCCTTCCTTGCCGACAGGATCCTGCGTCGAGCCGCCGCCAAAGACGAAGCGGATGGCGACGACCGGCACGGAATAATCCTCGACCAACCAGGCGGTGATGCCCTTTGGCGAGGTGACGGACTGGATCTCCATGGCCCGCGCGGTGAGCGCCGGCAGGATGAGGAAGAGGATGGAGAGGAAAAGGGTGGTGAGTGCGGCGAGCGCCCTTCCTTCTCCCCTTGTGGGAGAAGGTGGATCGGCGCGCAGCGCCGAGACGGTTGAGGGGTGGGTGACGGAGCGCCGTCGGCGCCAAGCTGGAACACCCCTCATCCGACCTCGCTTCGCTCGGCCACCTTCTCCCACAAGGGGAGAAGGGAGAGAGCGGCGGTGCTGGTTCGTCATCATCAATTCCCCGCCTGTTGCTGCGGCAAGAGATAGCCGGTCGTCGACCGGGCGAGCACCAGATAGCGCGCGGCGACCGCCTTGACCTCGTCTGCGGTGACCTTGCGGATGCGGTCCGTCCATTGCTGGACGTCCTGCACATTGCCGCCGGTGGCCAGCGTCGAACCGTAGATGTTGGCCATGGAATCCTGCTTGTCGCGGGCAAAGATCATCGACCTGACATAGCGGTCCTTGGCCTTTTCCAGTTCCGATGGCGTCACGCCATCCTTGACGATGCGCACCACCTCCGCATCGACTGCCGCTTCGACGTCGGAAATCCTGGCATCGCCGCGCGGCGC